>NZ_CAXBDC010000210.1:0-1722 GCF_963974195.1 uncultured Nisaea sp. | reverse complement strand
AGATACGCATTCTGGCCATAGCTTCTCCAAAAAATTGATGTTCTCAAAACCGTCGATATCGGTGAAAAACTCGACCCACTAGATGTTGTATTCTGGGGCCCTGATTTTCCTTGATTTGATTTTAACCTGATGATTCAATTGACTTATTGGATCGGAGGGCGCGCTTATGATGGGACGATTGGCAGATCAGGGGCAGTTGTTTTATCGGTTCAAGCTCGAAGACTACGTTCCTGCAGATCATTTTCTGCGCCGGGTGGACCGGTTCCTCGATTTCAAGCCACTGCGCGCCGAGCTTGCGCCGCTCTACAGCCATACCGGGCGCCCTTCTATCGATCCCGAGCTGATGATCCGCATGCTCCTGATCGGCTACCTCTATGGTATTCGCTCGGAGACCCGGCTCTGCGAGGAAGTTCATCTCAACCTCGCGTACAGATGGTTCTGCCGCCTTGGGCTTGAGGGCCAAGTGCCGGAGCGGTCCACTTTCTCGAAAAACCGCCACGGTCGGTTTGCTGACGGGGATATCTTGCGGCGAGTCTTTGAAATAGTCGTCGGAATTTGCACGGGAAACGGCCTTGTCAGCGGCACCGGCGCCCTAGTCGATGGCAGCACGGTTCACGCGGATGCCAACCGCGACAAGCGGGCTGCACCTGATGCCATCCGGTCCACTTGGGATGAAATGGAAACGATCACGCGCCCGGTTCAGGCGTATCTGGACGACCTGGACCACGCAGCTGAGAATCCGCCAGACGGCCCAAAACATAAGCCGCCGAAATACATCTCCGAGACCGATCCGCAGGCTGCCTGGTCGTTGAAAGACGGGCCAGGGCGTTTCAGCTATGAGGTCAATTATCTGGCCGATGATCTGCACGCCATCATCGTGGACGTGGAAGCGACACCCGCGCGGCTCAGCCAGGAAATCGTTGCAGCGAAACAGATGCTGGAGCGCAGCGCAGGTGCGGTTGGCTTCACGCCAGAGGACCTGGCAGCCGACAAAAGCTATGGCACCGGGCCATTTCTGTCATGGTTGTTCGACCGGGACGTCACACCCTATATTCCGGTTCTGGATCGCAAGGCGCAGACCTTTGGCAAGCTGACGCGGGATGCTTTCGAGTACGATGCGGACAATGATGTGTATGTCTGCCCGCAAGGCCATGAGCTGCTGCTTCGCAGCGTGAATACCGAGACGCGGGTGAAACGGTACAAGGCCAAAGCCTCGCAATGCCGCGATTGCCCGTTACGCGCCCAATGCACGGATGCGCCGTCCAGAACGGTGGTCCGGCTGATGGACGAAGAAGCCCGGCAGAAAGCCCGCAATCTGGCTGACACGGACGCCTTCCAGACCGCGCGCGCCCGCCGCAAGAAGATCGAGATGCTGTTCGCGCATCTGAAACGATGGCTGAAACTGACCCGCCTCAGGCTCCGGGGCCTATCAGGAGCCAACGAAGAATTCCTCCTCGCCGCAACCGCCCAAAACCTCAAACGCCTCGTGAAGCTCGTGCCGATATGAAGACATGAAAGATCAAGACACCGCCGATCAAACCCGCCGTCGAGGCGGGGCCAACAATACACCCACGTCGACGGCACCACATTTAGTGGGGCGAGTTTTTCACCGATATCCGTCGTTTAACGAACAGGTGCGGCCAATGTCCGGCAGGGTTTCATGACCTAAGAATATCAGGCCGTTTACCTTGTTCGGAATCACAGGTTCGTTTATGATGCTGG
>NZ_CAXBDC010000209.1:0-1784 GCF_963974195.1 uncultured Nisaea sp. | reverse complement strand
GCATGAAGTCCGCATTCTCGGTGTTTATCCGGCCCATACATTCCGCCGGGAAAACGACCTTCCCGCAGAATAACCTTTGGCCGATATCCAAACGCAACAAGGGCCGGACATTTTGATGTCCGGCCCTTGTCTGTTGCAAAGCGTTTCCACCCCTTTCGACCCTGATCGTCATTCCCGGGAAGGCTGGAATACATCTTTATTTCAATGAATTATCAATTCCAGACCTGCGCTTGTCTCTGCCCAGAAGGGGGATTTGTCCAACTGGTGCTGAAGCTGAATAACGCTAATATGCAGGTAAATACCTGCTCTTGACATGCAGGTTTTAGCCTGCATAATGTGCTCTTATACAAACTGAGCGAGAACGATGGATACTGATAAGGTTTTCAAAGCGCTGAGCGACCCGACACGCAGGAAGCTGCTTGACTGTCTTTATGAGAAGAACGGGCAAACGCTCGGCCAGCTTTGCGAAAATTTCGATATGGCCCGGCAATCCGCCACCCAACACCTCGGGATATTGGAAGAGGCCAGTCTGGTGAGCACAGTCAGGCGGGGTCGGGAAAAGCTGCATTTCATCAACCCTGTGCCGCTGCAAGAGGTCTACGAGCGGTGGGTGCGGAAATTTGAAGCACCGCGGCTCAGCCTGCTGCACGATTTGAAAAAGGAACTCGAGGGAGAATGACCATGACCAAAGAAGTGACCAGCTTTGTTTACGTGACCTATATTGCCTCGACACCCGAGAAAGTGTTCGAAGCCATCAGCAATCCGGAGATCACACGGCGCTACTGGGGCCATGAGAATGTATCCGACTGGAAACCCGGATCGACATGGGAGCATATCCGCGCCAATGACGAGCGGACCGTTAATATTGTCGGCAAGGTTATCGAGTTCTCGCCGCCGAACCGTCTGGTCATATCCTGGGCGAGTCCCGCACGGGCCGATAATCCGGAAAGCCACAGTCGGGTGACCTTCGAGATCGAGGAATACGAAGACATGGTTCGGCTGACCGTTGCGCATGACGAACTCGAAGCGGACAGCGATATGGCGAAGGGCATCAGCAAAGGCTGGCCGGTCGTCCTCTCCAGCTTGAAATCCTATCTGGAAACCGGCTCTGGGCTCGACGTCTTCGCCAAACCGAAAGCCGCGTGACCCACCGGGCGTCGTCCCGAACGGCGCAATCGTGTGCAGCACTCACATCCACAGTCAACGGAGCGAATGTAATGAGCAAGGCGAAAGATTACACCGGCGGATGCGCGTGTGGTGCCATCCGTTTTGAAACGAGCAGCGAACCCGTCTTCGAGAGCCACTGCCAGTGCGTGCATTGCCAGAAACGAAGCGGTACAGGGCATGGGTCCTATCTGACCTTCCCGCAGCGCGCCGATGTGACAGTTATCGGCGAAGCGAAAACCTGGCGGGTAACGGCCGATAGTGGGAACGAAAAGATCCACGCCTTCTGCCCGACCTGCGGAACACCGGTCTACCTGACATTCGCGGCAATGCCGGAATTGATCGTGATCCACGCGGCAAGCCTTGATGACCCTGGCCAGTTTAATCCGCAGGTGGTCACCTACAGCATCTGCGGTCATGTCTGGGATACGATTGATCCCTCGTTGCAGAAATTCGCGCGAATGCCCGGATAAACCGGCCAGTGAAACAACATCGCTGCAACGTCCGGCTTCGGCTGAGAGCCGTTGTTATTAAGGGCCGGTCTTTTGCAAGACCGGCCCTTTAAAATGTCAGACGTCCGACGGACTTAACTTTCCGACTGTTTGATCAGATCGCTTGAG
>NZ_CAXBDC010000208.1:0-1888 GCF_963974195.1 uncultured Nisaea sp. | reverse complement strand
TAGCCGACGAACGCCCGCTCGACCACGAATTCGGCCGGCTTGTTGTTCGCGCCTTCATTCAGGCCGGCTTTCTCCAGCAGTTCCTTGACGTCCTTGAGCATTGCCATGGAGCCGCAGATCATGCCGCGATCCGTTTCCGGATTGAGCGGGGGTACGCCGAGATCCTCGTACAGCTTTCCGCTTTCCATCAGATCCGTGATACGGCCCATCTTCGGGCTCTCTTCCCGGGTTGTCGTGGAATAGAGCGTGAGCTGAGCCCGGGCGAGTTCTCCGAACACTTCGTCCTCCTTCAGGGAGGCCACCAGCTCCTTGCCGTAATCCAGCTCGGCAACGTCGCGGCAGGTATGGGTCAGGATCAACTCGTCGAATTTCTCGTAGGTCTCCGGGTCGCGGATCACGGAGGCGAAGGGTGCGATGCCGGTGCCGGTGGAGAACATGTAGAGCCGTTTACCCGGTGTCAGTGCATCATTGACCAGCGTGCCGGTCGGCTTTTTGCGCATCAGCACGGTGTCGCCCGGCTGGATTTTTTGCAGATGCTCGGTAAGCGGGCCGTCCGGAACCTTGATCGAGTAAAACTCGATATTTTCGTCCCAGGACGGGCTGGCGATGGAATAGGCGCGGTAGACCGGCTTCTCCGCATTCGGCAGGCCGATCATGACGAATTCGCCGGAACGGAAGCGGAAGCTCTGCGGCCGTTTCATGCGGAAGCGGAACAGGCGGTCCGTATAGTGCTGCACCTCGGTCACGGTTTCCGCGAAGACTCCGTCCGGGATCGGAAAGCCGCCGGTGCCGCGTTCTTCTGCGCTGGCGGGAGCCGCCGCGTGACTGTCCATCATATTCATTTACCTGCTCACCTGTTGCGAGGGCCGACTGACACCGACGCCGCCGGTCATGATCCGGCAGCCTGAATTCTGTCGGCCCGTTAGAAGGGCGGCGACCGCCGTTTTCTATCGTTGGCGGTCGCCGGGATCAATCTTTCCATGCAAGGTGGGACCCACGGTCCGGGCCGTTGCATGGCTTTGAAAGGGTTGAAAGAGGATCAGGCGGCTGCCTGATCCCGGTTGCTTCGATCTTGCGGCTCGCCGCGGCTCACCGAGCCATCGGCATTGAAGTGGATGCCGCATTCCGTTTTGTCGGACTGGGCCCAGCGGCCCGAGCGGACGTCGGCTCCGGCAGCAGCCGGGTCGGTGCAGGGCGCGCAGCCAATGGAACTGTAGCCTTGTGCCTGCAAGGGATGGCGCGGCAGATCGCGGACCGTGAACTCTGCATCGATCCGGGATGCATCCCAGTCCGCGAGCGGGTTGAGGCGGATACGCTCGCCGAATTGCTCGATCATCTCGATCTCCGATCGCAGGCCGCCATGGGCGCGCTTGCGTCCGGTGATGATCAGGCCGAACGGCTGGATGGCCTGACGCATCGGCAGCACCTTGCGAAGGTTGCAGCAGGCATCGGGATCACTCTGCCAGAGCGTGCCGTCCCGGTCCTGACGCCGGATCAGCGCGGTCGACGGGGTGGCATTGCGGATATCTGTAAGACCAAGCCGGGCCGAGAGCTGGTCCCGGTAGCGCAGGGTTTCCTCGAAATGTTTCCCGGTATCGATGAAGATCACCGGCAGGTGCTTGTTCACCGAGGCGACGATATCCAGCAGCACGGCGGATTCCGTGCCGAAGGAGGCGATCACCGCGCTGCGGCCGGGAAATTCTTCTTCTGTGAGGGCGGCGAGCATGTCCTGCTCGCTCAGATTTCCGTAATCTTCGGTCAGCCGCCGGTGCAGGGCTGCCGTTTCGGCTTCGCTCTGATCCCAGCTGCGTGAATACCGGCTCGTATTGTCCGCGTGTATCCGTTCGATTGCTTGCGCCATGCTCGTTCTATCCTTCCAGCGTCGCTC
>NZ_CAXBDC010000207.1:0-2152 GCF_963974195.1 uncultured Nisaea sp. | reverse complement strand
ACCCCCGACACACCGCCATTCGGCGTGAAGTGATGCAGATGAATATGCAGCAAGGTCGCCCCGGAAACCTCGACGGCTTCGCGCAGGGTTTCCTCGACATGTGCGAGGTCATCCAGTCGCGAGGCGCCAACCAGATCGATGATCAGGTGCGTGCCGGCAAAAACCAGCCCGTCCTTCTTCACGAAATGATCGAGAGATGCATCCGAATGCGTCGGTGTCCATTGAACGACCGTGCCATCATTGTTGGCCGTGCCGGTGGTGTCGGAATTGGTTCTGCTCGGTTGAGTATCCGAGTCCATCCCCAAATCAGCGAAGGCGACGTTTTTATCCATCAACCCCTCCTATCCAGTAGATGTCCCAGTTACCCCGTCGCATCCCGCTTGCCGCAACACCGTTGGGCGGAATGGTCTGGCGTTCCTTTCGCTCCGCACAATGCGGATATAAGCGCGGCGTTCTGAGGCTTTTAGCCCCCCGTAGCAAGTTAATTTTGACCCGCCGCCCGAAAAAGTTCGACCGGCAGGGCTCCACGTTATCGCGGCGCCCTACCGGTCGTGTCTTTCTCAATCTAAAATGCGCAATATGTGCGCCTATGTCAAGCACATACTCGGACGCCTTTTTCAGCGCGGGCGCAAGGCCATGCAATCAATCTCGACAAGCGCCTTCCGGGCCAGTCCGGTGACCCCGATACAGGTCCGCGCCGGTCGGGTTTCGGCCCCGAAATATTCCGCATAGACCGCATTCATCGCATCGTAATCGCGCTCGAACTCCGTCAAGAAGACACGGGCGGAAACAACATGGCTGAAATCGAGCCCGAGCCCTTCAAGCACCAGCCGTAGATTTTCCATGGTCCGGCGGGTCTGCGCCTCGACGCCATCCGGCAGCGGCTTCGCATCATCGTCGGGATCGGTCGCCAGCTGACCCGTGATCAGGCACCAGTCGTCAATCTCGACAGCATGGCTGTATGGCGCCACCGGAGCCGGGGCCTGATTGAACAAATGAAATACCGGTCCCGTTCCCGTCATAGCGCGTCTCCCCAGTCACTCCGCACCCGTAGCCACTCTACACCGGCAGTCACTCCACACGCGCGTCACTCCACACCCGGCGCCGCACCGGCCCTGCGCCGGTTCTTGCGCCTTTGCCGCGGCACGGCCGCGCCACGCCGGTCATGCAGTTCGGCAATGATCTGAAGTCTGCGATCACCGTCATACCGTGACCAGCCCGAAATTTCCTCGATGGTACGCCAGCAGCCAAGACAGTGACCGCTTGCACGATCAATCTGGCATACAGCGACACAGGGAGACGGAATATCGGACATATCGAAAACCTACCGACGGCAATTTCAGGACACCGGAGCATTGCAGATAAGAAAACGGCGTGGATCAAAAATCCACGCCGTCTACGTCAGTTTATAGTCCGGAAGCGGCGTTAGGCAGCTTCGGTCACGTTGTTTTCGAAAGCATTGATCAGAGCCGAGAAGCTCTGGATCATCTCAGCAATGCCTTCAACGCCACTGGCGGTGACCAGGTTGCCCTCGGTCACGGAAGCAACCTCTTCCCAGCTGGCACCGGCGGCTTCGAGAGCCTCGCGGGTGTCGGCGGAAGACGTAACGGTCCGGCCTTTGGCGTCCTCGATGGTGATCATCAGGGACGTGGCATCGCCGATCAGCGCGACCGGCATGCCAGCGCGCATGAATGCTTTGAGAACACGCTGGGCATGGGGGTCTTCAGCCAACTTTTCGACGCCACGGACACCGCCCGGGACAACGAGACCGGCATAATCGACGGCCAGCGTATCGGCCAAGTCCGCGTCAACCGGGAAGAAATGGCCCCAGGATCCGTCGTACCAGCCGTTGACGAGGCCAGTGGCGCGGGAAACGGCTTTGACCGTCGCGCCAGCGGCAAGCAACTGCTTTTGGGGCTCGACGAATTCGACTTCGTCGAAACCGTTGGCGACCATGATTGCAATATTTTTTCCGGTGAGCGGCTTGTCCTGCATTTAGTTCTCCTTTTTTTTGCGTCTCGTCGGGTGCGGCGGGGCCGGAACGGTCCTGGACAAGAGACTCCCGGATTGCGCCGAAAAATCGGACTCCGGAAGGCAAGTCTTATCAAAACGCCGAATGTGGGCTGGATCCCTCAACACCCGGTCAAGGCCG
>NZ_CAXBDC010000206.1:0-2166 GCF_963974195.1 uncultured Nisaea sp. | reverse complement strand
TCGCTCGGCGTCAGCGCCGAACGCTCTGCGTAAACACCCTCTTCAGGACAGGATCACGGCATGAAAGTCGTCATCTGCGGGGCCGGTCAAGTCGGTACCAGCATTGCTCAGCATCTCGCGGGCGAGAATAACGACGTGACGGTCATCGACCAGGACGCTGCCCTGGTTCGCAAGATCACGGAAACCCTCGACGTGCGCGGTGTGCATGGACTGGCTTCCCTGCCGTCCATCCTCGAGGGGGCGGGGACCCGGGACGCGGACATGCTGATCGCGGTCACCTATTCCGACGAGGTCAACATGGTGGCCTGCCAGGTGGCGCACTCGCTCTTCAATGTGCCGTTGCGTATCGCCCGGATCAGGCAGCAGGATTACTTGCAGCCTCTCTGGGCTGATCTGTTCAGCCGCGAGAACATGCCGATCGACCACATCATTTCGCCGGAACGCGAAGTGGCAAAGGCCATCGGGCGGCGGCTTCAGGTACCGGGGGCGTTCGACGTCCTGCCGATGGCCGACGGGATGGTCCGGGTTGTCGGCGTGCGGTGCGACGAGGAATGCCCGATCGTCAACACGCCGCTGCGCCAGCTCACCAGCCTGTTCTCGGATCTCAGCATCGTCGTTGTCGGTATCATCCGTGATGACCGGGGCATCGTGCCGAAGCCGGACGATCACATGCTGCCGGGAGACGATGTCTATTTCGTCTGCGATGTGGACCATCTGTCGCGTGCCATGGCTGCATTCGGGCATGAAGAAGAAGAGGGCCGGAGCGTCATTATCGCGGGCGGCGGCAATATAGGCCTGATGCTCGCCGAAGAGATCGAGTCCAAGCATTCGGGCGTGAGCGTCAAGGTCATCGAATATGACCGGGAGCGGGCCAAGCTCGTGGCCCAGACGCTCGATCACACCATGGTGCTGAACGGTGATGCACTGGACACGGAAGTGCTGGAGGAGGCGAACGTTTCCAAGACGGAAACCTTCGTTGCTGTTTCCAACGACGATGAAGTGAACATCATTGGCTCGCTTCTGGCCAAGAGGGCGGGGGCGGACCGGACGGTTGCCCTGATCAACAAGGGGACTTACGCCTCGCTGATTTCGACCCTTGGCGTGGATGCCGTGGTGAATCCGCGCGCCATTACGGTTTCGACCATATTGCAGCATGTCCGGCGGGGCCGGATACGCGGCGTTTATTCCCTGCGTGCCGATTTCGGCGAGGTGATCGAAGCGGAAGCGCTGGAAACATCGTCTCTGGTCGGTCATCCGTTGCGTGATGCGAAACTGCCATCGGGCGTCATCATCGGGGCGATCTATCGAGGGGACAAGGTCCTCGTGCCGCGTGGCGACACGGTGATTCAGGCAAACGACCGGGTGATCCTGTTCGCGACCTACGAGGTGGTGAAAAAGGTCGAGAAGCTGTTCGCGGTCCGGCTGGATTTCTTCTAGGCCGATGACATGAGCGAAATATCGAAGCCAAGCGCGATCCTGTTCGACTGGGACAGCACGCTCGTCGATAACTGGCCGGGTGTGACGGTCGCCATGAATGCGGCGCTGACCGCGTTTGAGCTGGCCGTCTGGACCGAGGCGGAAATGCGGGCCCGTGCCAAGCGCTCCATGCGGGAGAGCTTTCCGGAAATATTCGGTCCGGGCTGGGAAAAGGCCCGTGACATTTTCTATGAGACCTTCGAGGCAAGGCATCTTGAGGGGCTCCGCGCGTTGCCTGGCGCGGAAGAGCTTCTGATGGAGCTTCGGGACCGCTCGATCGTGCTCGGCGTGGTGAGCAACAAGAACGGGAATTTTCTCCGGGCCGAGGCAGAGAGTCTCGGCTGGGCCGGTTATTTTCACCGTATTGTTGGCGCGACGGACGCGGCGAAGGACAAGCCCGCCCGCGATCCCGTCGATCTTGTGCTCGCGGAATCGGGACATGATGCTGGTGATCGGGTCTGGTTTGTCGGAGACTCCCTGGTGGATTTGCAATGCGGTCTGGCCAGCGGCTGCGTTCCGGTTCTTGTCGGGGAAGACCCTATTTCCGAGGCCGATCTGGCAAAATGGCCTCCCGCATTCCATTTCGCGGATTGCCACGAAATGCGGCGGACGCTGACCGATTGAGTCGGACGGAGAAATAGTTATATAAAGGAGATGCTCATTTCGCATTTGCGAGATGAGGGCGGTGCC
>NZ_CAXBDC010000205.1:0-2225 GCF_963974195.1 uncultured Nisaea sp. | reverse complement strand
GGACCCGTTCGGGGTTCGATTGGAAGGCTAGTCCGGTGAGCACGCTTGATGATCTGAGGCGGGAGATCGACGGGATCGACGTGGCTTTGCACGATCTGTTGATGCGGCGCGTCGAGATCGGCAAGCAGGTCGCCGATGCCAAGGGCGGCGACCGTGGTCCCTATTTCCGTCCGGGCCGCGAGGCGCAAATCATCCGCCGCCTTGTCGCGCGGAACGAATCCTACCTGAACATCCCGACGCTGATCCGGTTCTGGCGCGAAATCCTGAGCGCCAACCTGAACATGCAGACCCATGTGCATGCCGCCGTCTACCTGCCGGAAGGCGCGGAGAAGGTCTACGATCTGGCGCGTGACCATTGCGGTATTTCGGCGACGATCGAGCGTATGGACAGTGCTGACGCCGTGCTGGACGCGATTGCGGGCGGCGCCGCGACGCTTGGCGTTCTGCCCGGCTTCCCGATGACCTCCGCACGATGGTGGCCGCAGCTGGTTTCCGACAGAACCGGTCTGGCGACGCCGCGCATCATTGCGCGGCTTCCTTTTTGCGAGACCGGCGCCGCTGTCGGCGTCAACGGATTCGCGGGCGATGCCTTCATCGTTGCGGGCCAAGAGCCTGAATCCTCCGGCGAGGACAAGACGCTGTTCGCGGTGCGCGACGGTGTCGAGCTCGCGGGCGAGGTGATTGATGCGGGCGATGGCTACCGGCTGATCGAGCAGGACGGATTCCAGGAGATCCCGGAAGGGCTGGAGCGACATCTGGGCGGCCGCGAAGGCGAGGTGCCCTATTACCGCATCGGCGCTTACGCGGTCCCGGTTCACGCCGGCTGATTTTTCGGCCCGCTGCCGGACCCAGATCCGATCTCCCGCACGCTTTTTGAACTGAAAAAATCATGTCTTCCAGCAACAAGACGCCGTCTATCAAACCGAAATCCTCCATCGCGACCATGGTCAGCTACACGCCGAACCACGGCGGTGCGACCAAGCCGGGACGGGTGATTCGCCTGTCCGCCAACGAAGGTGCGCTCGGCATGAGCCCGAAGGCGCTCGCCGCGATGCGCAGTGCCGCCCCGGACCTGCACCGCTACCCTGCCGTTGCCGCCAGCCGTCTGGCCGAAGCGGTGGCAAAGCGTAACGGCATCGATCCGGCGGGCATCGTTTTCGGCTGCGGCTCCGACGAGCTGATCCAGACCCTGTGCCTCGCCTATCTTGAGCCGGGCGACGAGGCGATCCACACCCAGTACGGCTTCCTGGTCTACCCGATGGCGACCCGGATCGCCGGTGGTGTGCCGGTGATGGCGCCGGATGACGAATACACCGTCAGCGTCGATGCGATCCTTGCTGCCGTCAGCGATCGTACCCGCATGGTGTTCCTCGCCAACCCGAACAACCCGACGGGCACCTACATTCCGCAGGATGAGGTGAAGCGCCTGCGGGCCGGGCTGCGGGACGATATCCTGCTGGTCATGGATGCGGCCTATTGCGAATACGTAACGAAGAACGATTTCGACAGCGGTATCGAGCTGGTCGAGGCGCACGATAATGTCGTGATGCTGCGGACCTTCTCGAAACTCTACGGCATGGCCGGGTTGCGGCTTGGCTGGGCCTATGCGCCGAAGCACATCGCGGCGACGCTGGAAAGCATCAAGCAGCCGTTCGGCGTCAACTCGCTGGCCATTGCGGCGGGCATTGCCGCCGTCGAGGATCTGGCCTTCCAGGAAGCTGTGGTCGAAAGCAACAATCGCTGGCTGCCCTGGAGCGTGGAGAAGTTCACCGAGCTTGGCCTTGAGCCTCTGCCGACAGTGACCAACTTCCTGCTGCTGCGGTTCCCGGAAGAAGAGGGGCGGACGGCTGCGGAGGCCCGCGCTTTCCTTGCAGACCGGAACATTCTGGTGCGGGAGATGGGCGGATACGGCGTGCCCGATACCGTCCGGCTGTCCATCGGCACCGGCGAGGAAATGCGTGACGTGGTCGATGCGCTGGCGGACTTTCTCGGCAAGGAAAGGCCGGCATCATGAGCGCTGTGGATCTTCCCCAGGACGAGCCTGTCTTTAAGCGGCTGGCGCTGATCGGCGTCGGCAATATCGGCTCTTCCATCGCCCGCGCGGTGAAACAGGCAGACAATGCCGCCGCGCATCTTGCGGCTTTCGACCGGGATCCGGCGGTCCGGGCCCGGCTGCTGGAGCTTGGCATTGTCGACAGTGTGCACGAGAGCGCCGGAGAGGCCGT
>NZ_CAXBDC010000204.1:0-2328 GCF_963974195.1 uncultured Nisaea sp. | reverse complement strand
CTATTGGTCGAACGACCGGGGAAATCTGCATGAACGAGTCTTCAGCGTTGATGGTGACGCCGATCGCGGCCGAGGTGAGTCTCAAGGACAAGACTTACGCGGCCCTGAAAGACGGCATTGTCTCGATGAACATCTATGACCCGGATGCCAATCTGCGGCTTGATGAGCGGCAATTGTCAGAGCAGCTCGGGATCAGCCGGACGCCACTGCGTGAAGCGTTGGCCCGGCTGGCGCAGGAAGGGCTGGTCGACATCCAGCCCCGGCGCGGTGTGTTCATTGTCCGCAAAACCAAGGCCGAGATCATCGAGATGATCAAGGTCTGGGCGGCCCTTGAAGGCATGGCAGCCCGGCAGGCTGCGGAGATTGCCACCGATGCGGAAATCCAGCAGTTGCGCCGTATCTTCCAGGAGACGGAAAAAGGCCGGCTGGAAATTGACGAATATTCGAGCCGCAATATCGAATTCCATCAAGCGATCCTGAAGCTCGGCCATTCGCCGCTGATTCTGGAAATGACCGACAAGATCTTCCTGCATGTCCGCGCCATCCGCGTCCGGACCATCGGGGAGCAGGACCGGATTGCCCGATCGATGCAGGATCATATGCATATCGTCGAGGCAATCGAGGCCCGTGACGGGGAGTTGGCGGAGCGTCTGGTCGAGGATCATGCGCTCGCGCTCGCCAAGCATGTCGCTAACAACGTGAACTATCTCGGATAACCAACGATCAAGCGGCGGTGCGCGTTTAAACGACCGCCAATAAAAAGGGAGCCTTTAATATGAGCGATACCGCTACCGATACCCTGAAGGAAAAAGACCGCTCCGGCGAAGTCGTATCCGGTGGCCATCTGGTCGCGAAAGCCCTGAAGAACGAGGGTGTGGACACTATTTTCACACTCTGCGGCGGGCATATCATCGATATCTATGACGGCTGCGTCGACGAAGGCATCCGCATTGTCGATTTCCGGCACGAGCAGGTCGCGGCCCATGCCGCCGACGGGTACGCCCGTCAGACCGGCAAGCTCGGCTGCCTTGTCACCACGGCTGGCCCGGGCTGCACCAACGCGATGACCGGTGTTGCCACCGCGTTCCGTTCGGAAAGCCCGATGCTGCATATCGGCGGACAGGGTGCGCTGACCCAGCACAAGATGGGCTCGCTGCAGGATCTGCCCCATGTCGACATCATGGCGCCGATCACCAAATTCTCCGCCGGCGTCCGCTCGACGGAGCGCGCGGGCGACATGGTCTCCATGGCGGCCCGTGAATGTTTCTCCGGAGCCTATGGCCCGTCCTATCTTGAAATTCCGCGCGACGTGCTGGACCGCGAAGTCCCGCTGTCGAGTGCTGTTATCCCGGAGCCGGGCAAGTACCGCGCCTCGGTCAAGTCGATTGGCGATCCGGCCGATATCGAGCGTCTGGCGGATCTGATCGTCAAGGCGGAGCGTCCGGCCATTCTCGTCGGCTCCCAGGTCTGGATGAGCCGCGGCCATCAGGCGGCGATCGATCTGGTCAAGGACCTGAACATCGCCTGCTACATGAATGGCGGCGCGCGCGGCATGCTCCCGCAGACGGACAGCCATTATTACAACCGGACCCGCCGTCTTGCCTTCCAGAAGGCCGACCTGCTGCTGATCGTCGGCACCCCGTTCGATTTCCGCATGGGGTATGGCAAGCGTATCCGCGAAGACCTGACGCTGGTGCAGATCGATCAGTCTTACAGCACAGTCGGCAAGAACCGGGATGTGGATCTCGGCATCGCCGGTGATCCGGGTGCGATCCTCAGCGCCGTGCATGCGGCCATCAAGGGCCGGGTCGATAATGGCTCCAAGGGCCGTGACGGCTGGCTGAAGGAACTGCGCGCGGCCGAAGAGGCGGCAACCGAAAAGCTGATGCCGCTGTTCCTGTCCGACCAGTCCCCGATCCATCCCTACCGGGTGGCGTGGGAGCTGAACGAGTTCCTGACAGAGAAGACGGTCTATATCGGCGACGGCGGCGACGTGGTGACGATCTCCGCCCAGGCCGTGGCGCCGAAAGGCCCGGGTAACTGGATGGATCCGGGTGCGCTCGGATCGCTCGGTGTCGGCACCGGCTTTGCCATCGCGGCGGGGCTCGCCAATCCGGAGAAGGAAATCCTCTGCTATTACGGCGATGGCTCCTTCGGCATGACTGCGTTCGACATGGAGACCGCGAACCGGTTCGGCGTGCCCTATATCGCCGTCATCGGTAACAACTCTTCCATGAACCAGATCCGCTACGGCCAGATCGCGAAATATGGCGATCAGCGCGGCAATGTCGGCAACAAGCTCGGCGATGTGCCGTTCTCCAAGTTTGC
>NZ_CAXBDC010000203.1:0-2373 GCF_963974195.1 uncultured Nisaea sp. | reverse complement strand
GTCTGGCGCGCGATGCAGGAAATCCCCTTCGGAACAGTCTGGACCTACGGCGATATCGCGGACCATGTCGGCGGCGTCGCCCGCGCCGTCGGCGGTGCCTGCGGATCAAACCCGATCCCGCTGATCATCCCCTGTCACCGCGTGGTTGGCAGCAACGGAAAGCTGACCGGCTTTTCCGGCGATGGCGGTATCGCCACGAAGCAGCGCCTTCTCGACCATGAGTCGGATCAGCTCTCTCTGTTTTGACGGACACCCATGCCGCAACGGGGCGTGGACACGGGATCACCCGCACGCCTAGTCTCTCGCCAATGACAGCTTCGGAGGGAGGCATTCAATGGCATATGTGACAATCAAAGCCGCTGACGGCGGCTCTTTTCAGGCCTATCACGCAGCGCCCGCAGACGGCGGAAAAGCACCGGGTATCGTCCTGATCCAGGAGATTTTCGGCGTCAACAAGGTGATGCGCGATCAGGCGGACGCCTATGCGGCCGAGGGATATCATGTGCTCTGCCCGGATATTTTCTGGCGCATCGAGCCCGGCATCGACATTACCGACCAGAGCCAGGCCGAATGGGACAAAGCGTTCGAGCTGTTCAATAGCTTCGATGTGGACAAGGGCGTCGAGGATCTGAAGGCAACCCTCACCCATCTGAAGGCCATGGAGGGCTGCAGCGGCAAAGCCGGGTCCGTCGGCTATTGTCTTGGCGGCAAGCTCGCCTATCTGATGGCAACCCGGTCAGACGCCGATTGCAATGTCAGCTATTACGGCGTCGGTCTGGATGATCTTCTTGGAGAATCCTCCAATATCACGAAACCCTATCTGAACCACATGGCCTCCGAGGACGGTTTCGTCCCGAAAGAGGCGCAGGCGAAGATCAAGGCAGATCTGGCAGACAATCCGCAGGTCACGCTGCATGTCTATGAAGGCCAGGATCATGCTTTTGCGCGTCAGGGAGGCGCGCATTACGACGCGGCAGCGGCCAAGACGGCCAATGCCCGCACTACGGACTTCTTCAAAACCCATCTCGGCTAAAACAAGGGAATAAGAAAAATGGTCAAGGCAATCCACTTCAAGACACCGGGCGGTCCGGAAGTTCTCGAAATGACCGATATCGATCTCGCGGCCCCGGCAGCCGGTGAAATCACCGTGCGGCATACCGCGATCGGCCTGAATTTCATCGATACCTATCACCGCAGCGGCCTTTACCCCCTGCCCTTGCCCGCCGGCATCGGCATGGAAGGCGCGGGTGTGGTCGAGGCTGTCGGCAGCGCCGTGTCGGACCTCGCAGTGGGTGACCGGGTGGCCTATGCCTCCCCGCCCCCGGGCTCCTATGCCGAGGCTCGCAACATCGCCGCGGACCGCGTCGTGAAGATCCCGGCCGGTGTCGAGGATCAGACCGCCGCCGCGATGATGCTGAAAGGCATGACCGCACAATATCTGATCCGGCAGATCTACAAGGTCGGCAAGGGTGACACGATCCTGATCCATGCTGCAGCGGGTGGTGTCGGCCAGATTGTCTGCCAGTGGGCCAACCATCTCGGCGCCACCGTCATCGGCACCGTCGGCAGCAAGGAGAAGGCGGAAATCGCCAAGGCCAACGGCTGCCATCATCCGGTGCTGTATAATGACGAGGATTTCGTCGAGCGGGTGAAAGAGATCACGGACGGCAAGATGCTGCCGGTGGTCTATGATTCGATCGGCGCGACGACTTTCGACAAGTCCCTCGATTGTCTGCGTCCGCGTGGTTTGATGGTCAGCTTCGGCCAGGCCGCCGGCCCGATCCCGCCGGTCAATCTCGGGGTTTTCGCACAGAAGGGCTCCCTCTTCTTCACCCGGCCGACCCTGTTCAACTATATCTCCACCGCCGCCGATCTGCGGGCGACCGCAGGCGATCTGTTCGAGGCAGTCTCCTCCGGTGCGGTGAAGATCCATATCGACCAGACCTTCCCGCTGGCCGAAGCCAGAGCCGCCCATGAGGCACTGGAAGCCCGCAAGACCACCGGTTCGACCATCCTGATCCCGTAAGATCCGGATTCAAGACAAACAAAAAGGGCGGAGCCTTGTGGCTCCGCCCTTTTCTTTGATCTTTATGTCCTGCCGGAACGTCCGGATCAGGAATTCATGGCGTCGAAGAAATCGTGGTTGTTCTTCGAGACCTTGAGCTTGTCGATCAGGAATTCCATCGCATCGACCGTGCCCATCTGGGTCAGGATCCGGCGCAGCACCCACATCTTGTTGAGGGTCGCACGATCCACCAGAAGCTCTTCCTTCCGGGTCCCCGAACGGGTGATGTCGATGGCCGGGAACGTCCGCTTGTCGGCCAGCTTGCGGTCCAGGATGATCTCGGAGTTACCCGTACCCTTGAACTCTTC
>NZ_CAXBDC010000202.1:0-2514 GCF_963974195.1 uncultured Nisaea sp. | reverse complement strand
CCAATGGATGCCCGCTTTGCGCATCCGCTCAGTTTGGCCGTCCGGCCGCTTCCGGAAGATCCAGTGCGAAACTGGGTACCGAAACAGTGAAAACCTGCCCGTCAGGGCCTGTCATATCGTAGTGACCACTCATGAAACCCGAAGGCGTTCCAAGCGGTGTGCCGCTGGTATATTCGAAACTTTCGCCGGGCCGGATCACTGGCTGCTCGCCGACGACGCCGGGTCCATCGACCTTCTGCTGGCGTCCGAGAGCATCGGTGATTTCCCAATGGCGCGCCCGCAGGCGTACTTCCTCGTCGCCGAGATTCTCTATCGTGACCCTGTAGGCCCAGACATAGCGATGGTCCTCCGGATCGGAATGGTCCGGAAGGTAATGGGGTTCGACGAAGACTCTGATCGGGCCCGTGGTCTCGCTGTACAACCGTGTCACTCCTCATGCGCACCGTCACCGTCCATCGCTGCCGACTTCCGGTTTCAACGCTATATGTGGAGCGAAAATCGGAAGAGTCCATATCGGGCGCACCCTGCGCTACCGCGGCTGGACGGGCAAGTGCCTGCACCTGCACAATCCCTCACCATGTCGTGACTATCGGGGCCTGTAAAGCGGCAGAGGGGGCGGCGAAACGGTTATCCGAAAATGAACAGGCCGTCGGAAACAGCTCCTTGGGAGACGCCGACCAGCGTGATCGTGCCGCCATCGCTCAGGTTTACAATCGTGCTCGTGCCTGATGCCGTTGTGCTGTGCGTCGTGCCGGAGGCGAGCAGGACACGGTCCTCCGCAATGTTGAAATCCAGGACCGTATCGGCCCCGGAACCGTTGCCGATCATTGAGATGGTATCTGCGCCGTCACTGCCGGAGATCGTGTCATTCCCCGCATTTCCCGCGAGGATGTCAGCACCGGCGCCGCCAATCAGCAGATCGCCACCCGATCCGCCATAGAGCGTATCCGCATCGGCGCCGCCATAAAGGATGTCATTGTCCTGATTGCCGTAAATCAGATCGGCTCCGGCATTACCATAGATAATGTCGGCCCCTTTGTTCCCGGCGAGCCGGTCGGCGTTATCACCGCCGGCCAGGAGGTCGTTTCCTGCTCCGCCAAAGAGGGTGTCATTGCCCGTATCGCCGGACAGCGTGTCATCGCCTTGATTACCATAAATCAGATCATTGCCGTCAACGCCGGACACCACGTCGTTTCCTGCTCCGCCAAACACGGAATCATTGCCGGAATCGGCGCTGATTGTATCGGAGTCCTGCCCGCCAAAAAGCGCATCGTTTCCTGCCCCGCCAACAAGCAGGTCCGCTCCGGCGTTGCCGTAGATGAAATCGTCTCCATCGCCTCCGAAGAGAGAGTCCGTGCCCGCGTTGCCGAACAGGGAGTCTATTCCGGCTCCGCCCGAAGCCTGGTCGTTCCCGGCTCCGCCAATGATGCTGTCATTGTCTTCACCGCCGAACAGGGAGTCATTGCCCTGTCCCCCGAAAAGGGTATCGGCTCCGGAATCCCCATACAGGCTGTCGTCGCCGATATTGCCATAGACCACATCATTCGATGCCCCACCATAGAGCAGGTCCTGCCCGAGCCCGGCGCCTCCATAGAGCACGTCGAGACCGCCGCCACCGGTCACGGTGTCGTTGTCCGGCCCACCGCTGAAGGTATCCGCTCCGTTCGTGAGAGTGGCGTTGATCTTGGTTTGGGTGCCAAGCAGATTGACGCCGGATACGGTGACGCCAAGCGTGCTGCTGAAGGTGATCGTAATGGTTCCGGAAGGAGTGAAAAGATAATCTTGCGCGAAGGCAATCTCGTGCGCGGCATTGCTGTTGACAGCAATGGTGGCATAGCCGCGTGCGCTATCCAGACTGCCGGTCTGCAGAGTACCGGACGTGATCGTCAGCGTTCCCGAATCCGATACGAGCTCTGCAAGAGAGCCGATGTCGTCGACGGTTGAGGAGACCATTTCTTACCTCCTTTGCAGCCGATTTCTTCAACTGCGGTCAGTTCATTGGGTACATTTCAACCAGAACGGGGCTGGTTTTTCAACTTTCATAGATACATTTAGAGGAAAATGCTTGCTGAATGGTTTCACTTCTACGCCCTGAACGATTTCACTTGTAAGCAGGGGGCCGCTTGCGCATCTTTGGCGGCGTTGCGGGTGTAGTTCAATGGTAGAACATCAGCTTCCCAAGCTGAATACGAGGGTTCGATTCCCTTCACCCGCTCCAATCGGACCACCGGCTCATTGAGGCCAGAGGCGTTTCCTTGCATTGAAATGAGCTGACGATGGCTCCTGCGAGACTGAGCAGGAGGCCCGGGTTACTTGAACAACCGCAAGCTTGCCGGATGCCGAATCGCCAGTGCAACGCAGCCATGCATATCTCTTGACTTGAATTTGGTCTCGATTTTCGCTATCTCCACTGCCGCGAGCTAATGCTCGTCGGTTTCAATTGTTTTTGGTCCCGCTCCCGGCCTTGACCGGGTGTTGAGGGATCCAGCCCACATTCGGCGTTTTGATAAGACT
>NZ_CAXBDC010000201.1:0-2545 GCF_963974195.1 uncultured Nisaea sp. | reverse complement strand
TGAGTTGAGGCGCTATCGAAGCCGTCGCTGTGATGGCCATTTCTGGATGTCCGGTTCCGGCCCGCCGGGGCGGGGCTTCCCTTCGATATAGGCACGAATATAGCCGATTTAAGCCTCTCCGTCGACGCGCTCCCTTGACACTGCCCCCACGCCGTCCGACAACGGTTTTGCTGACGGTTCCCACCCTTTCATTCGGAGGGGGGATCAAAAGGGAACGCGGTCGGTTCGGCGTGTCTGCCGGATCAAGCCGCGGCTGCCCCCGCAACTGTAGCCGGCGAGCGGTCTGTCCCGAAGCCACTGGACGCAGGATTTCCTGCATCCGGGAAGGCGGACAGAACGTTATGACCCGGCGAGCCAGGAGACCTGCCGTCAGCATCGTCGCCCGCCTTGATCCGGGGTGTGATCAGGGCACGGTCTTCCGTTCGGTGACGAGAGCGCAACGCACCGGTCCAAGGCATAATGCCGTGGAAGGCCCAGGAGACAGAAGACATGACTGAGAAGATCCCCGCCACCGTCATCACCGGCTTTCTCGGCGCCGGCAAGACCAGCCTGATCCGGCATCTGGTCGAAAATAACGGCGGCCGCCGCTTCGCCTTCATCATCAACGAATTCGGCGATCTCGGCGTCGACCGGGAACTGCTGACCGGCTGCGGCATCGAAGGCTGCAGCGAGGACGATGTGGTGGAGCTCGCCAATGGCTGCATCTGCTGCACTGTGGCGGACGATTTCCTGCCCGCCATCGAAGCTATTCTGGCCCGCCCGGAACGCCCCGATCACATCATCATCGAGACCTCCGGCCTCGCCCTGCCGAAACCGCTGGTGAAGGCCTTTGCCTGGCCGGAAGTGCGGACCCGAATCACCGTCGACGGCGTGGTCACCGTGATCGACGCGGCGGCCGTTTCCGAAGGCCGCTTCGCCGACGATCACGATGCAGTGCAGGACCAGCGCACGGCGGATGAATCCCTCGATCATGAAAGCCCGCTGGAGGAGTTGTTCGAGGAACAGCTCCAGTGCGCCGACATGGTGGTGCTGAACAAGACCGACCTGCTGGACGACGCCGGGCTCGCGAAGGTTAGGGAAGCCGTTGCGCCCTATCTCAGGAGCGCGGTGAAGACCGTCACCAGCGCCCATGGCCAGCTCGGCGCGGACGTGCTGCTCGGCCTTGGCGCGGCGGCGGAAAACGATCTCGACAGCCGCCCCTCGCACCATGACGACGGGCATGAGCACGACCACGAGGATTTCGACAGCTTCGTGCTGCCGCTTGGCGTGATCGAAGACGCGGAAGCCCTTGAGGAACGCATCATCGCCGCCGTTCAGAGCCACGACATTCTGCGCGTAAAAGGCTTCCTCGATATTCCGGGCAAGCCGATGCGGCAGGTGATCCAGGGTGTCGGCCCGCGCATCCAGCGCTATTTCGACCGCGACTGGCAGGCAGGAGAGACACGCGCCTCCCGTCTCGTGGTGATCGGCCATCACGGGCTCGACCGGGACGCCATCGCCAGCGCCATCGCCGGATAAGCACCCGTCTCGCAGACCCACCCGCATAAGGCGGAGGCTCCATGCATCTCCTCGCGGCTACACCCGGCTCGGTCACCGACGGCAGCGAAGCTGTCGATCTCGGTCAGACGCCGGGCGATATCCTGTTCCTGAGCGCGGCGGACACCGAACTCGCCTGCCTCGCACAGGGCTATGCACAAGTACGGGCCGGTCATGCCGGTCCGTTCCCGAGCCTGCGGCTGGCGAACCTCATGCAGCTCGGCCATAACCTTTCCGTCGACCTCTATGTCGAGGAGATGGTGGTTCACGCCAAACTGGTCGTCGTGCGCGTAATCGGAGGCACCGGCTATTGGCCCTATGGAGTCGAGCAACTCGCCGCCATCTGCCGGAAGAAAAAGATCCCGCTCGCCTTCCTGCCCGGCGACGATCAGCCGGACCCGGAGCTGACCGGGTATGGTAGCCTCGATACCGCTGCAACACAGCGGCTCTGGCGCTACATGATCGAGGGCGGGATCGGCAATGCCGCCGAGGCCATCCGTTTCGCCGCCAGCCGGATCGGGACAGAGACAGAATGGCGCGAACCCGCACCGCTGCCGAAGGCGGGATATTACCTGCCCGGCATGGCTCATCCGTCTCTGGAAGAGGTGCTGGCCGCGTCTGAACCCGGCGCGCATCCGGCCCCCATCGTGTTCTACCGGGCACTGGTGCAGGCTGGGAACACGGCACCGGTGGACGCTCTGATCGAGGCGATGCAGGCCGAGGGACTGGGCCCGGTGCCGATCTTCGTCTCCAGCCTCAAGGACCCGGTTTCCGCCGGTCTCGTGCGTGCTGCCATCGAGCAGGCGCCGCCGGGCGTGATTCTGAACGCCACCGGGTTTGCCGTCTCCAAGCCGGGCGCGCCCGGCGCTGAAACCCCGTTCGACGGCGGAGATTGCACGGTGTTGCAGGTGATCTTCTCCGGCGGCAACCGGGAGAGTTGGGAGGCCTCGACCAACGGCCTTTCCGCCCGCGACATCGCCATGAACGTGGCCCTGCCGGAAGTCGACGG
>NZ_CAXBDC010000200.1:0-2546 GCF_963974195.1 uncultured Nisaea sp. | reverse complement strand
GGACGGACACCGCGCTTACCTGAATGCCGTTGAGGGAGCATTCGGGGCAGACGTGGACTATGCGATGCTTGTGAAAATTTACGGGGAAACGCCGGAGTCAGAAAAACGCTACAGCCCTGCCGAGTGCATCGGTGCGCGGAAAGAGCCGGTCACGGGGCGGCCCGACAAGGCGATGATTTCAACTTCGCACGTCGAGCGCCAGAACTTATCGATGCGGATGCACATGCGCCGGTTTACGCGGCTGACAAACGCATATTCCAAAAAGTTTGAGAACCACTGCCACATGGTTGCATTGTACACGGTCTGGTACAACTATGTGCGGATGCACAAGTCGCTCAAAGTGTCTCCAGCGATGGCGGCGGGTGTTTCAGAAACGCTTTGGGACATGGCGGATATCGTGAAACTGATTGATAAAGCTGCGCCGAAGCCGCGGCCCAGAGGAGCCTACAAAAAACGAACTTCTTAACATATATTATGGTATACGTTGCTCCTATGGACGACCGTTCCGGTCATCCAAGGACATAAGCAACTACATAAAAGGAGGTCAGAACATGGCGGATCGCAAGCAATTTCTTGGGGTTGGTGAAGCCGATGGTGAACTTCTTGAACTTCTTAAAACAGCAAAACAAAGAGAAGTAACAGAAGCCGAACTCCATGAGCAGCGAATCAGTTTCGCCTATGGGAACGCGATGAGTTCCGATGAGATAACGAAGGATAGCGTTCGGAGGTCATCGGAAAATATACGGCTTAGAGCGTAGGTAATTCGGCCCGCCTAGTGCGGGCCGTTTCTCATGTCAGTCCGATCCAAAGATAATCATGAACTTTTTCATAGGGTGCAGGAGCAAAACCTTCTGCGCCAATATGATCTGCTGACTAATAGCATTGAGATTGGCATAGAAAAGGGTATCGAAGCTTTCGATAAATATACCCTTTGGTCATTGAACCATGTTGCGGTCGCAAATATCGCTCAATTTGGCGGGCGCTACCGGGAGGAGCCAATATATGTTGGTGCTCATATCCCACCTCATTTTGATCGGGTTTCTGATGAGATGGACCGATTCTTTTCTGTCGTACATGAGAATTGGACCGTTATAGACCACCCCACTGTATTGCCAGCTTATGCGTTGTGGCGCCTCAATTGGATCCACCCGTTTGTTGAGGGCAACGGCAGAACAGCGCGGGCAGCCTGTTACTACTTAATCTGTATGAGGTTTGGCGCACTTCTGCCCGGAAACAAAATTGTACCGGAGAGGATCAGGGAAAATCGCGATCCGTACTATGCCGCTTTACAATCAGCGGACCGCGCATGGAACGATGGCCACTTCGATGTGAATGAATTGGCGAATTATTTGCAGGACCTTTTAAAGGCCCAGTTGGCTGACACATAGCTTCCGTCTTTCGCCGTGGTCTCACGTGATACCACGCCGGCTCACCCCGATATTTCAAACTGAGACACTACCCAGAATCCGATACTGATTCGACAGTATCAATCTGTCTTTCAGGGACAGGTCAAACGCACCGCCGTCAGGACCGTGACGCATCGTATCCCGCAGATCCTCTATGGCCCTGCGGAAAAGCTTGCTCAAATGATAACCTTTTTCGGCCGACAGTTCGTCCAGTTCACGCTTCAGTTCGTCGGTAATTCTAAAACTGACGGTTGCCATTCAGCGCCCTCCGCTTCGAAATCTCTTGTCCTGATCCTGGAATCCACTGCCTTGAAATTCTGTCAGCCTTTATGGCGGGACACTCGTCGTATATCACTCGTAATGCCTCAATCTTATCAAACACGGTATCTGTTTACCACCAAGGTTATTGTGTCCACTTTCCACTATTAAGAACGGTTCTCAACAAAGGGATTAATCATCGATTTTTATAGCAATTTAAGAATCCATGTCCAGCACACCAACCTTTCACGGCCCTCCAAAAGCTGAATATTAATACATCGTTCAAGCCGAAAATAAAAAATATATATTCATTAATTTTATTAAATCGAATTTATTACATATTTATTACAAATTCGCACTCACCACAAACTGAGCATTCCACTAATCCGTGCATCAGATGCAAATAAAGTCATATTGGAACTTACCTTCAATAGACTCGATTCCCGGATGCCACGAGGATCAAGGGGGCTGCCGTTTCAAAAACCAGCCTGTAGTGGGAGCCCCAAAACAGCCGAAAATCAGAAAACAAAGGTATTTGAATACCTTATTTCAAAGTTCCCAGAGCGAGAGGGACCGCAGGTTGACGGCCCGGCAGGCGAGGGCCCGGCACACGACTTACGCAGTAGCATCGGCCCGAAGGATGGTAGAACCATGGGAATCGATGCCGAAATCAACGCATCGGCGACGGCCCATAGCCTCGAGAAAGTCTTTCCGGCGATCCGGCGGCACTATCATCAGGAGAAAACCGCCACCGCCGGCCCCGCAGAGTTTCCCTGCAAGGGCACCCGCCTCGATAGCTGAATTGTAAAGACTGTCGATCTCGCAATCGCTGATTCGGGCGGACAAACGTCTCTTCAACTGCCATGACTCGGCAAGCAGCGG
>NZ_CAXBDC010000199.1:0-2567 GCF_963974195.1 uncultured Nisaea sp. | reverse complement strand
GGCCCCCCGGATCTGCCAGGCGACGAGATCCTCGCCGGTGATCGCCTCGGTCACCGGATGTTCGACCTGCAGGCGGGTATTCATCTCCATGAAATAGAAGGCGCCGTCCTCGTCCATATTGAACTCGACCGTACCGGCGCCGACATAGTCGATGGCTTTCGCCGCATCGATCGCCGCTTTCGCCATCGCTGTGCGCACGGTCTCGTCCAGTCCCGGCGCTGGCGCTTCCTCGACGACCTTCTGGTGACGGCGTTGAACCGAGCAGTCTCGCTCGAAAAGATGCACCGCATTGCCGTGCCGGTCCGCGAAAACCTGCACCTCCACATGACGCGGCCGGGTCAGGTATTTCTCGATCAGCAGCCGGTCGTCACCGAAAGCGGCCGCGGCCTCGCGTTTGGCGGCGGCGATACCCTCTGCCAGATCCTTCGCCCGCTCGACCACGCGCATGCCCTTGCCGCCACCGCCGGCGCTCGCCTTCAGCAGCACCGGAAAGCCGATATCTACCGCCGCTTTTTCCAGTGTTTCCGCAGACTGGTCTGCACCGTGATAGCCCGGCACAAGCGGCACACCCGCTTTCGCCATGATGTCCTTGGCGGCCGCTTTCGAGCCCATGACCTCAATGGCCGGGACGTCCGGGCCGATGAAAAGAATATCCGCTTCCGCGCAGGCGCGTGCGAGTTCGGGATTTTCAGAGAGGAAGCCGTAGCCCGGATGGATCGCATCCGCGCCCGCCGCCTTTGCCGCCTCGATCAGGCGGTCAATCCGGAGATAGGATTCGGCCGCCGGAGCCGGGCCGATAAAATAAGCCGTATCGGCGGCGGCAACATGCAATGCGGCTGCATCCGCTTCCGAATAAACCGCGACCGTGCGGATGCCGAGTGAACGGGCCGTTCGGGCGATCCGGCAGGCGATCTCGCCCCGGTTCGCGATCAGCACTGTGCGAATGGTGCGACGCTCCGCCATCAGACAATCCAGTCCGGTTTGCGTTTTTCCAGGAAGGCCGACAATCCTTCGCGGCCTTCCCGCGTCGCCCGCTGACCGGCAATCCGCTGCGCGGTTTCCCGCCGGGTCGTATCGTCAAGCTCGCGTCCGGCGACTTCCCGCAACAGGGTTTTCGAGGCCCGTATGGCCTTTGGTCCGCCTTTCTTCAGTTCCCTGAGAATAGAGCCGACCTCTTCCCCCAGTGCATCGGGCGTGCAGACCCCATGCAACAGCCCCATGCGCAACGCCTCGGCCGCACCAAACCGCTCCCCGGTCTGGAACCAGCGATGGGATTCGCGGATACCGATGGCCTGGATAACATAGGGGCTGATAATCCCTGGAATAATGCCGAGCCGGACCTCGGAAAGGGAAAATTGCGCGCTGTCCGTCGCCACCGCGATATCACAGCAGGCGCAAAGGCCGAGACCACCGCCCATCGCCGCGCCGTTGACCTTGGCGACCGTCGTCATCGGCAACTCATAGAGTGCGTCCATCATGTTCGAGAACCGCATCGCGTCCTCAAAATTCTCATGCTGCGTATGGTCTGCCGCCCGCTTCATCCAGTTGAGATCGGCACCGGCGGAAAAGCTCTTTCCGGCACCGGTCAGAACCACGGCAAGGAGATCGTCCCGGTCAGCCAGCGAGCGGAACAATCCATGCAGATCCCCAATCAGGATCTCATCGAAGGCATTGTGGATGTCCGGCCGGTTCAGCGTGACGGTGACGATGCCTTCCGCGTCCTCGACGAGCAGACTCTCGGGCCGTTTGGGCGTGTATTCACTGTGCATCTGTTACATCCGGAAAATGCCGAATTTCGTCGGCTCGATATCGCGGTTCAGCGAAGCGGAAATGGAGAGGCCAAGAACGGTGCGCGTATCGGCGGGATCGATAATCCCGTCGTCCCACAGCCGGGCACTGGCGTAGTAGGGATGGCCCTGCGTCTCGTATTGGTCGCGGATCGGTGCCTTGAAGGCTTCTTCTTCGTCCTCGGGCCAGCTTTCGCCCCGCGCCTCGAGACCATCGCGGCGCACCTGGGCCAGCACGCTCGCCGCCTGCTCGCCGCCCATCACCGAAATCCGCGCATTCGGCCACATATAGAGCATGCGGGGACCATAGGCGCGTCCGCACATGCCGTAATTCCCGGCTCCGAATGAGCCGCCAATGATGACCGTGAATTTCGGCACCCGGGCCGAGGCAACAGCCGTCACCAGCTTGGCACCGTCCTTGGCGATACCACCGGATTCGTATTTCCGGCCGACCATGAAGCCGGTGATGTTCTGCAGGAACACGAGCGGAATACCGCGCTGGCAGCAAAGCTCGATGAAATGAGCGCCCTTGAGAGAGGATTCCGAGAACAGGATACCGTTATTGGCGATGATCCCGACCGGATACCCCCAAAGATGGGCAAAGCCGGTGACCAGCGTGGTGCCGTAGAGCGGTTTGAACTCATCGAACTCGGAGCCATCGACAATGCGGGCGATGATCTCGCGCACGTCATAGGGCGTCCGGGTATCCTCCGGCACGACGCCATAGATCTCTTCCGCATCGTAAAGCGGCTCGACCGGTTCGCGCACGGAGAGGCTCGG
>NZ_CAXBDC010000198.1:0-2651 GCF_963974195.1 uncultured Nisaea sp. | reverse complement strand
GAAAATGTCGAGCGCAAGCGCGTTGAAGTCAAAGCGCCGGGCATCATGCCGCGTAAATCCGTGCATGAGCCGATGCAGACCGGCCTCAAGGCCATCGACAGCCTGATCCCGGTCGGCCGTGGCCAGCGTGAGCTGATCATCGGTGACCGTCAGACCGGCAAGACCGCCATCGCCGTCGATGCTTTCATCAACCAGAAAGCCACCAATGACGCCGCCGGCGACGACGACAGCAAGAAGATGTTCTGCATCTATGTCGCGATTGGCCAGAAGCGCTCCACGGTCGCCCAGATCGTGAAGACCCTGGAAGATTACGGCGCGATGGAATATTCCATCGTCGTGGCCGCCACCGCTTCCGAGCCGGCGCCGATGCAGTACCTGGCACCGTATACCGGCTGCACCATGGGTGAATTCTTCCGCGATAACGGCATGCACAGCGTCATCGTCTATGACGATCTGTCCAAGCAGGCCGTTGCCTATCGCCAGATGTCCCTGCTTCTCCGTCGTCCTCCGGGACGTGAAGCGTTCCCGGGTGACGTCTTCTATCTGCACTCCCGGCTTCTCGAGCGTGCGGCGAAGATGAACGATGCCCAAGGTGCCGGTTCCATGACCGCGCTGCCGGTCATCGAAACCCAGGCCGGTGACGTCTCCGCCTACATTCCGACCAACGTGATTTCCATCACCGACGGTCAGATCTTCCTCGAGACCGAACTGTTCTATCAGGGCATCCGCCCGGCCGTGAACGTCGGTCTCTCGGTCAGCCGTGTTGGCTCCGCCGCCCAGATCAAGGCGATGAAGCAGGTTGCCGGTTCCATCAAGCTGGAGCTTGCCCAGTATCGTGAAATGGCGGCCTTCGCGCAGTTCGCGTCGGACCTCGACCCGATCACGCAGAAGCTGCTGGCCCGTGGTGCTCGCCTGACCGAGCTGCTGAAGCAGCCGCAGTACTCTCCGCTGAAGGTGGAAGAGCAGGTTGCGGTGATCTATGCAGGTGTGCGTGGCTATCTCGACGAGCTGCCGCTCGGCGATGTGACCCGCTTCGAGCAGGCCTATCTCTCGGAAATCCGTTCCAAGGGTAAGGACATCCTGGACGCGATCCAGGCCGAGCAGGCGCTGACTGCCGATATCGAAGAAAAGCTGAAGGCATTCCTCAGCGGCTTCGTAAAAACCTTCGCCTGAGGATTGGCAGCTAGCGAGCAGAGCGAGGAGCATACATGGCCACCCTCAAGGACCTGAAGATCAGGATCAACAGCGTCAAGTCGACGCGGAAGATCACCTCTGCCATGAAAATGGTCGCGGCGGCTAAACTCCGCCGTGCCCAGGAACAGGCGGAAGCCTCCCGGCCCTATGCCGCGCGGATGAACCGGATGATTGCGTCGCTGGCAGGTGCCGCGACGCAGGCCGGTGGTCCGAAGCTGCTGTCGGGAACCGGTCGTGACAATATCCATCTGCTGGTGGTCTTCACGGCGGACCGGGGCTTGTGCGGTGGTTTCAACAGCACGGTCATCCGGGCGGCGCGCCAGCGTGTCCGGGCGCTGCGTGGTGAAGGCAAGACGGTCAAGCTGTTTTGCGTCGGCCGTCGTGGCAAGGATGCCCTGAAGCGCGAATTCGGCGATATCATCGTCGGCTCGGTCCAGGACGTGACCCGCAAGGGCGTGGCCTTTGCTTCGGCTGACGAGCTGGCGGCCCAGATCCTGAAGATGTTCGAAGACGAAGAGTTCGACATCTGCAGCCTGCTGTTCAACCGCTTCCAGTCGGCGATGACGCAGATCATCACCAACCAGCAGGTCATTCCGGCAAGTGTGCCGGAGGTGGAAGAGGACTCGTCCGCTTCTGAGAGCGGCGCTCTTTACGAGTATGAGCCGGACGAAGAAGCAATCCTGGCCGCGCTGCTGCCGCGTAACGTCGCGACGCAGATCTTCACCGCGCTGCTGGAAAGCAATGCCAGTGAGCATGGGGCCCGTATGACCGCGATGGACAATGCGACGCGGAATGCAGGCGATATGATCGACAAGCTGACGCTGAACTACAACCGGGCGCGGCAGGCGAACATTACTAAGGAACTTATCGAGATCATCTCCGGTGCCGAGGCCGTCTAGGCCGCACCGAAGACAATCTTGATCGAATGGAATTAACGAGGATCCGGATAACCCGGATAGAGGTTTGGAGCTGACTTATGGCTAAGAATGCGACAGGCAAAGTCACACAGGTAATCGGCGCCGTTGTCGACGTTCAGTTCGACGGCGAGATCCCGGCCATCCTGAACGCCCTGCATACGAAGAATGGCGACAATCTGTTGGTTCTGGAGGTCGCTCAGCACCTCGGTGAGCGCACGGTTCGTACGATCGCCATGGACGGAACAGAAGGTCTGGTCCGCGGTCAGCCGGTTGAAGATACCGGCTCCCCGATCATGGTTCCGGTTGGACC
This sequence comes from uncultured Nisaea sp., assembly GCF_963974195.1. Taxonomy (NCBI): domain Bacteria; kingdom Pseudomonadati; phylum Pseudomonadota; class Alphaproteobacteria; order Rhodospirillales; family Thalassobaculaceae; genus Nisaea; species uncultured Nisaea sp. The sequence goes on along the minus strand of NZ_CAXBDC010000198.1, from coordinate 230 downwards.
GGAAACCCTGGGCCGGATCATGAACGTGATCGGCGATCCGGTGGATGACGGCGCGCCGGTTGTGACCAAGACCAAGTCCCCGATTCACCGTTCCGCACCGTCCTTTGCCGAGCAGTCGACGGAAGCTGAAATTCTGGTCACCGGCATCAAGGTCGTCGACCTGCTGGCACCGTATGCCAAGGGCGGCAAGATCGGCCTGTTCGGCGGCGCCGGCGTGGGCAAGACGGTTC
>NZ_CAXBDC010000197.1:0-2786 GCF_963974195.1 uncultured Nisaea sp. | reverse complement strand
GTTTGATCTGCCGGTCGATCCGGCCGAGATATTCCACAGCCCCATCGGCCCGCCGACGCACCAGATCCCCCGTCCGGTACATACGGGCACCCGGCTGATCCGAGAACGGATCGGCCAGAAACACTTCCGCCGATTGCCCCGGCCGGCCGGCATAGCCGTCCGCCAGCCCCGTGCCGCCGATATAAAGCTCTCCCGCAACACCGCGCGGCACCGGCTCCAGAGTGGCATCCAGCACATAGAGCGCCGTGCCCCGGATCGGTTTACCTATGGGAATGATCTTTGTGCCGTCCGGCTCGTCATTCGCGGGATGGCAGGCGGCAAAGGTCGTCGTCTCCGTTGGGCCGTAGCCATTGACGAAGCGCACATCCGGCCAGCGCTTGACCGCCGCCCTGACGGCATCCGCGTCCGCCGCCTCACCGCCGAACATCACTTCCTCGAAGCCACTGAAGGCATCCGCGTCCGCCACAGCGGCCCGGTTGAAGACGGAGGCGGTCAGGAAGGTCGAATGGGCTTTGGCTTTGGCGAAGGCATCGGCCAGTGCTTCGGCCTCATAGGTCGCCTCCCGGCCGACCACGACTGTCGTGGCGCCGTTCAGCAGGGCGCACCAGATCTCGTAGGTCGCCGCATCGAAGGCCGTGGTGGCGATCTGCGCCACCCGCTTGCCCGGGCCGAAGCTGGCAAAGCCCGGCTCCACCGCCAGACGCAGCACCGCACGGTGCGGCACCCGGATGCCTTTCGGCCGCCCGGTCGAGCCGCTGGTGAACATGATGTAGGCCGTATCCGCGCCAAGCTGGGCCGGGCAGGAGACAGCACCGCCCGCACCGGGCACGCTGTCGTAGCTGACAGCCGCGATGCCTTCCGGCAACCAGTCCGGAGTGGCGCCATCGGTGATCACCAGTGACACACCCGCATCTTCGGTCATTCCGGCCAGACGCGATCCCGGCTGTTCCGGATCAAGCGGCACATAGGCACCGCCCGCCTTCAGCACCGCCAGGAAGGCGGCGATCTGCTCGACACCGCGCGCCATGCTGACACCGACCGGCGTGCCACGCCCGACGCCCCGCGCGGCGAGACCCGCCGCGAGCTCATTCGTCAGACGATCAAGAGAGCCGTAGCTCAGGGCCTCTCCGTCCGGTCCTTCAAGCGCGGCCAAATCCCCGTGCGATGATGCCATCTCAGCAAAGCGGGACACGACTGTCCCCTCGGGCGCTCCCCGCGCATCAACAACATCAGACCCGGTGATCTCCGCAGACCGTTCCCCTGACCGGGACGACAGCAGCGATACGGCGTTCAGGTCCTTGTCCGGCTCCGCGACCAGATCCTGCAGGACTTTCTCGTAATAGCGGGCAAACCGGCGCACGGTCTCCGCACTGAACAGGTCGGCGGCGTAATGCAGCACCAGTCCAAGACCGTCGCCCTGCTCATCGAACGCAAAAGTCAGATCGTAACGCGCGCTGACCGCATCAACATGAACGGGCGTAACCGCCGCACCATCCAGTGCGAGAGCCATCCGGTCCGCCGGTTGCAACACAAGCATGACCCGGAAAAGCGGAGTCCTGCCGACGGCACGGTCGGGGCCGAGTGCCTGAACGATGCGGTCCATCGGCAGGTCCTGATAGGTGAAGCCTTCCAGAACTTCATGGCGGGCAATCTCGACCGCCTGATCCAGCGAGGCAGCCCCATCCAGCCGCAGCCGCAGCGGCACGGTATTGACGAAATAGCCGACCAGATCCTGCACCTCGCCACGATCGCGGCCCGAGGCCGGGGCACCGATCACGATATCCGTCTCTCCGGACAGCCGCTGCAGGGTGACGCCCAGCCCCGCCAGCAGCATCATGAACAGCGTTGCCTGCTTTTCCCGTGCCCGGTCCCGGAGCGCCTTGGCAAGGTCACGCGGCACCGGCAGATGCAGCATGGCGCCGGTGAAGCTCTGCGCATCCGTGCGCTGGAAATCTTCCGGCAGCGCGACCCTGTCCGGCGCACCGGTGAGCCGTTTTACAACAGCCTCCACGCCAGCCTGTGCATCGCCGGAGGACAACCGTTCACGCTGCCATGCGGCCCAGTCGAAATACTCGATGGCGAGCGGCGGCAGGGCAAGCGCCCGGCCTCGGCAACGGGCATGATAGGCCATGGTAAGGTCCCGATAGACCACCGGTGCGGAGCCGCCGTCGGTCGCACTGTGATGCATGACAAGCGCCAGCAAATGCCGCCCGTCCGGGAGCGCGGCTGCGGTCGCCCGCACCGGAATATCCCGGGCCAGATCGAAAGACTCCAGCCCCTTCGCCTCGAACCAGCGCCGGATCTCGGCCTCGTCCGCGCTCTCCATCGTCTCCAGTGCCACATCGACTGGCGCCGGCGGCAGCACTTTGACAATCAGGCGCCCGTCTTCTTCCACAAGCAGGCTGCGCATCGCCTCGTGCCGGGCGACAACATCCGTAAGCGCCCCGGAAAGCGCCGCCAGGTCGAGCGGGCCGTCGATCACGAACCCGTCCGGCACGTTATAGGCGTTCGTGCCTTCAAGCTTTGAGAGGAACCAGAGCTGTTCCTGGCCAAGAGACGGCAGGATCTCGTCCCGCTCCAGCTTGACCAGCGGTTTGCCATCGCTTCGTTTGGCGTCCCTGACGTGCTTTGCCAGATCGCGCGCCGTGGGATGGGCGAAGACCGCATTCGCGGGCAACTCAACCTCAAGCGCCTTCCGCAGACGCCCGACAACCTGCACCGCCAGGAGAGAGTGACCACCGAGCGCGAAGAAGTTATCCTCCGCCCCCACTTCCTCACGGCCCAGC
>NZ_CAXBDC010000196.1:0-3102 GCF_963974195.1 uncultured Nisaea sp. | reverse complement strand
TGCGTCACAATCTCAATATCGCCGCCGGTTCCGGTGGTCACGCACTTGGCGAACTCGGCGCCGGTGGCCGAATGGAAGTTGGAAGCGGAATACGCCATCGGCATATCCCATTTTTCGGCCATGGCACCGGCGGAGCCGGCAACCGCGAACGCCGCTGCGGCAATTACTGTCGATAGTTTTTTCATTAGCAGTCTCCCAGTTATGACCCTGTTCGGCCAGTCATACCCCCTCACCCGCCAAAGCGTGAGGGAGAGTAACGCGTTAAATCGATATTCGGCTTTTTTCCGCCGATGAGTTGGGCAAGAAGCCGCCCTGTTTTCGGCCCCCCCGTAAGACCGACATGCTGATGTCCGTAACCGAGGAAAGCCCCCTTGGTGCCGGGAACTTCCCCGATCACCGGTAGCGAGTCCGTCGTTGCCGGACGGTGCCCCATCCATTCAGTTTCTTCCTTGAACGTCAAATCCGGCATCGCCTTGCGCACCGCGCGGCGCAGCAGTTCCAGCGGCGCGCGGGACGGCCCGGCCTCAAGACCGCCAAACTCCACCACACCGGCCGCCCGGAGCCGCCCTTCCATCGGGGTCAGCACGAACTTGCCGGACGCGACCATGATCGGCGTCTTCGGCATCGCCGACGGCTCCCAGAACTCAAGGTGATATCCGCGCTCCGATTCAAGCGGGATATCCAGCCCGAGCAATTTCGACAGCTTGCCGGACCAAGCGCCCATGGCGACCACCACCGCATCGCCGGAAATCGTCTCGCCACCGGCTTTGACACCGGTCGCCACGCCATTCTCGCGGAGGATATCGGTTACCTCGGCCTGTACCAGTTTGCCGCCCTCGGCCACGACATGGGCCGCGAGTGCTTTCACATAGGCGCCGGGATCGGAAATCCGGCCGTGATTCAGCACTCGAACACCGAACTTGATATCGTCGCTCAGGACTGTTTCCTGTGCGGCCAGCGCGGCGCCTTCCAGCTCCTCGAACTGCACGCCGTGATCGCGCCGGATCGACCAGGCGAAGGCATCGCCCTCGTAATGTGCCCGGTCATTGTAGGCGACCATATATTCCTGCGGCTTGATCCACTGCTCCGCGCCGGTTCCGGCTGCGAGCGCCTGATGATCGGCCACGCTGTCGCCGATGATATCATGCAAGGCACTGGCGATCCGTCTGGAATCCTCGGCATTCGCATGGCTCAGATATTTGAACAGCCAGGGCAGCAATTTCGGCAAGTAGGACCAGCGCAGGAACAACGGCTGATCCGGATTGAACAGCATCTTCGGCGCCTTGCCGATCAGCCCCGGCCCGGTGACCGGAACGATGGAGCCGGACGCAAGCAGGCCGGCATTGCCGTAGCTCGTTCCGGCGGCCGGTCCTTCCCGGTCCACCAGTGTCACCTGATGCCCGTCGCGCTGCAGCCAGATCGCGGTGGACACACCGACAATCCCGGCCCCAACGACAATTACATGTTTCTTCACATCACTCACTTGCCCGCCCCCACGGTCGATCGGAGCGCATAGTGCGCCAGCTTTTCGCTATCCGGAAGTATTCCGAGACCGGGACTGTCCGGAATTGTGACAACGCCGCCCCCGCTCGGAAAGCTTTCGGCGAGAATGTCGTCCTTCAGGTAATATTGCGCTTGATAGAACTCGCAGCCGAGCCTGATTTCCGGTGTCGCCGCGATCATGTGCGCACCCGCAAGATGGGCGAGGCCGCTCTCGAACATATCCCCGCCATAGGCGGACAGGCCCGACGCGGCCGCCATCCGGGCGACCGTCTGCCCCCGGCGCAATCCACCGGCTTTCATGATCTTGATGGAAACCCCGTCGCAGATCCCTTCGGCAACAGCGCGCGCCATGTCTTCCGGTCCGAAAACACTCTCGTCGGCGATCAGCGGTACGTCGATAGAGGCGCGGATCTCGGCCATCAGGTTGAAATGAGGATAGGCGACCGGCTGCTCGATAAAGGTCGGCTCGAAGCTGGCGATGTCCTGCACCTTCGCGATGGCCCCCTCGATGGCGAGGCCCTGGTTGAAATCGACCCGAACATCAAGGTCCGGCCAGTTGGCGCGGATCTTCTCCAGCCGCATGATGTCGAATGCGTGGGTTTTGAAACCGGTCTTCAGCTTCACGATGCCAACGCCGTCATCGGCGAGCCGCTCCAGCAGCGCCAGATCAGCATCGAAATCCGGATCGGCGATGGAGACGGAAAGCGGGATCGTATCCCGCGCCTTGCCACCGAGCAGCGCCCAGACCGGCACGGCCGCGATCCGTCCGTTCAGATCCAGCAGCGCGCTTTCCAGCGCGGCCTTCGCTTCGGTGCAATGGGCCACGGCCTTGGTTGCGACATCCATGATCCGGGGTATGTCGCCAACGCGCCTGCCGACGACATGCGGCCGGATATACCGGTCAAGCGCGGCATAGCTCGCCTCGGGAGAGCCGGTGAAAACAGACCAGGGCGAAGCCTCGCCATAGCCGATCGCCCCACTCTCCGAGGTCAGCCGGAGCACGACGATCTCGACCGCCCCTTCCACCGAACCGATGCCGTGATCCCGGCGCGAGACCACCGGCAGGGCGAGATGCCAGAGATCGAGACCGGTGATCTTTTCCTCAGCGCTGAACATGATTGTACACTCCATTCCGGGCTGACAAATCAGCTCTCCAAGGCGGCAAATGTTGCGTCTATCCGGCAGTCACCACTGATCCAGCACCCTGTCGCCATACCGTTCTCCTGCTCGAACGAGACGGAAATCGCCGATGCCAGCCCCATCGCCTCGCCCTGAAGCACACGGACCTCACGGTCGAGCGGGACCATGTTCCAGTGCAGCAGTCCGAAGGCGAGTGCAGACGCGGCAATGCCCGTCGCCGCATCCTCGGGATAGCCGGAGGCTCGCGGGAACTGTCGGGCATGAAAAGCCCCGGGCCTGGAGCTTTTGGCAAAAGGATAGAGACCGGTGGAGCCTATCCCGCCGCAAACAGCGTCCATGCGGGAGAAGTCCGGAGCGAGGCCATGCAACCGGCCCGGATCCTTCAGGGCAACCAGCGTCTTGACCCGGCTGGTCCGGGCGTTGAGGAGCAACGGCTCCGCCAGATCCTCCGCCCCGATC
>NZ_CAXBDC010000195.1:0-3110 GCF_963974195.1 uncultured Nisaea sp. | reverse complement strand
GCCGGCTTTCGGAAACCCTTGTCCGGCTGGAAGCGTCTTTCCCGCCTGCCGCACGTCAGGCGCTTGCCGACTTCCGGGAGCAGATGCAGAGCGCAAGCCGCAGCCAGCCGCTTCACGGGTTCGACCGCAAAATTCTTTCCGATGTACAGGACACCAACAGGACGGAGTTCTGACCGGAGCGGTTGCCTTTCATGCTTGCAAAATACCGGCGGTGCGCCGCAGCCCCCTTGCTGCCGTCACCGGATCGCTCTAAGCCTGCGCCATGCGTATTCTCGAAAACATCATCAGCGACCGAGGCTCCAAATATGCGGTCTCGGGCGGTCCGTGCGCGTCCGAGGAGGAGGCCAAGGCCTTTATCAAGACGCTGTGCACCAAAAAGAAGTTCGCCAAGGCCACCCACAATACCTGGGCGTTTCTGACCGCCGATACGGCGTCAAAAAACGACGATGGCGAGGCGGGCGCGGGCATGGTGATCCTGCGGATGCTGGAGCGGGAAGGGCTGCGCGATCATATCGTCGTGGTGACACGCTGGTTCGGCGGCAAGCATCTGGGAGGCGACCGCTTCCGGCACGTTCAGAATGCCGTGCGGATCTATCTCGACGATCTCGGTGCGGGCTGATGGGGCGCGAAATGATGGGAGGATCTCTTGTTTGAGCCATGCGAATGCGGCAGCGGGAAGAGTTATCTGGGCTGCTGCGGCCGGTTGCATTCCGGGACGCCGGCGCGCGATGCGGAGGAGCTGATGCGCTCGCGCTATTGTGCCTTCGCCCGGGGCAACGCGGCCTACCTGCAGAAGAGCTGGGCGGCGGAGACGCGGCCCCTGATCCTCGACCTGGACCCGGCGCAGGTCTGGACCGGCCTCGTGATCGAGCGCTTTGAGTCGACCGGTCCCGACACCGCCACCGTCCGCTTCACCGCAACCTGGCGGAACGGCACCCACACCGGCCGCGTGCGCGAAACCAGCCGCTTCCGCCGCGAGGGCGCAGACTGGGTTTATATCGACGGCACCTAGAGCGAGTTCGGGGGCGCGCGTCGATTACGCGCTTTTGGCCCGGATCAGATCCGCCGCCTTCTCGGCGATCATGATGGTGGGGACGTTCGTGTTGCCGGTGGTCAGATAGGGCATCACCGAGGCGTCCGCGACCCTGAGCCCCTCGACGCCGCGGACACGGAGCTCCGGGTCGACGACCGCCATCGGGTCGATCCCCATCTTGCAGGTGCCGACCGGATGGTAGAGCGTGGTACCGCGTTCGCGGGCGAATTGCGCGAGCGCGGCCTCGTCCGCTGCAGCCGATCCCGGCCAGAGTTCCGACGCGCTGTGGCGTGCGAGCGACGGCGCCGCGAAGATCCGGCGCACATGCTCCATGCCGGACAGCATCACGCGCAAATCGTCGCGATCCGACAGATAGTTCGGCTTGATGCGCGGCGGCTCCGACGGATCCGGGCTGGCGGCCATCACCGTGCCACGGCTGGAGGGGCGTGTCGGACAGATCACCGTCGCCATGCCGGGCGCGCGCTCCAGCGCCAGCGGCTTGTCCGGATCGTAGCTGGCCGGCGTGAACAGGAGCTGAAGGTCCGGGCTCTCCAGACCCTCGCGGCTGCGGCAGAACACCATCGCGCTGGTCACGCCGAAGGTCAGCGCGCCGGTGCCGAAAAGCGCAAACCGGCCGATCTCGCGCAGCACCCGCCAGCCCCGCGACAGCTCGTTCATCGAGATCGCGTCCCGCACCCGGTGCGTGATGCGCGTGACATAGTGATCGGACAGGTTGGCGCCCACGCCGGGCAGGTCCTGCACCACCGGCAGGCCCAGTCCCGCGACATGTCCGGCCGGGCCGATCCCCGAGAGCTGCAGGATTTGCGGTGAATTGACGGCGCCGCCGCACAGGATCACCTCGCGGGTGGCGCGGACGCGGACATCCTCGCCGTGGCGGCGAAACACCAGCCCGGTGCACCGCAGACCGTCGAAGGTCAGCTTTTGCACCATGGCCTCGGTCTCGATCCGCAGATTGGCGCGCTTGCGCGCCTCGGCCAGGAAGGTGCGTGCGGTCGACGCGCGCCAGCGTCCGCGCCGCGTCATCTGCGAATAAGCGACCCCGTCCTGCCGCGAGCCATTGTAATCGGGGTTCAGGGTAAAACCGGCCTCCTGGGCCGCGCGTACGAAGGCGTGTGTCAGTGGCAGAATGGTCCGGTAATCCTCGACGGGCATCGGGCCGCTGCGCCCCCGGATGGCATCCTCGCCCTTGTCGTAGCGCTCGGACCGGCGAAACAGGGGCAGGACCTCGCTGAAGCTCCACCCCCGGCAGCCGAGTTGCGCCCAGCCGTCATAGTCGGCCGGGTTGCCGCGCACATAGAGCATCCCGTTGATCGAGTGCGACCCGCCCAGCACGCGTCCGCGCGGCCAGTGAATAGCCCGTCCCGCCGTGCCCTCTTCCGGCTCGCTCGCGTAGTTCCAGTTGACGTTCGCGTTATAGAGCAGGCTCTTCACGCCGGCCGGAATGTGGATCAGGGGATTGTGGTCCGCGGGCCCGGCCTCCAGCAGCAGGACCTTTGCCCCGGTCTCGCTCAGGCGGCTCGCCACGACACAGCCGGCGGAGCCTGCGCCGACCACGACATAGTCCGTTTCCATCGCATCCATGCGGATCACCCCTTCGGCTTGAGCGGCGTCTCCGCCTCCACAGTCTCGACCGCCGCCTTCAGCTTCAGCAGCCCGATATCGCGGTTCCGGAACAACTCGTCTGGCTTCATGTCGCCATAGTCGAAATAGCCGGACCCGCTCATCACCCCCATCTTGCCGTCCGCGATCAGTCCCTCCAGGGTCTCGCTGTAGCCCTTCACTTCCGGCGGTGTGTACATCTTGTTGGAGAGCGAGCGGCGGGTCATGTCGAGGCCGGTGAAGTCTGCCTTCATCAGCGCGCCCATGGTCGCCATGCGCAGGGCGAGGCCGTATTTGATGCTGTCGTCGATGGCCTCGGCACTGGCAAAGCCTTCGTCGAGCAGGCGGGTGATCTCCAGCGTCATCGCTGCCTGCAGCCGGTTGGCGACATAGCCGGGAATGAAGCGTTCGAACAGCACCGGCTTCTTGCCGATGGCGCGGTAATGGTCCCGCATCG
>NZ_CAXBDC010000194.1:0-3189 GCF_963974195.1 uncultured Nisaea sp. | reverse complement strand
CGGATTGTTGAACGCATACAACTTGTCTTAGTATTCACGGGAATTAACCATGGCGTTGGATTTTAACGGGGTCAGCATGAGCTCTTCGAAATCACGCAAGAATGTTTATGCGGGGCACCGGACCTCCATCATCCTGGAAGAAGACTTCTGGGATGCCCTGGAAGAGTGCGCGCATGATCGTGAATTGTGTATCGATTCTATCGTGACGGATGCAGAGAAGGCTTTCCCGGAGATGAGCCGGACAGCAGCTGTCCGGATGTTCCTGCTGGAGCATTTCCGCACCAAGGCGGAAGATACCGACCCGATTCACTGACCTGCCCTATCGTCGAATGATCGGAGTGTGGCGCCCGACGCCAGACCCGCTATCATTTCGGCATGATGACTTCTTCCCTTCTGACCGACGCCAAATCCGCACATCACGCAGGTGATCTGGAGCGTGCGATTGCTGGTGTGGATTTGCTACGCTGGATTCCCGGCCGCCACATGCCCCGCTGATCTCGCCCTAACTACCGTCGTAATCCGTCAGGTCCGCTTTCTCGGTCGCGGCGAAATCGACATGGATGTGATTGCCGTCATGATCGTGGATGTTCACCTGCTGGATACCCATTTCCGGCAGCACGCCGCAGCGATAGGCGATTTTCTGCTCCCGTAAGTGGGCCAGGAATGCGTCGAGGCCTTCCGCTGAAATCGCGAAATGTTCCAGCTGGGCATCGGGGCGGTATGGTGCAAGGTCTTCCTTGGAGCCGACCAGATGCACCATCGCGGCGCCGTTCGCATAGAGCCAGGCGCCGGGGAACGGGAAGGGCGGGCGGTCGCCTGGATGCATGTCCAGCACCCGGCCATACCATTCCACCATGGCATCGAGATTTTGCGTCCGAATGTTCACGTGATCGAGTTTCTTGAGCGCCATGGGCTTTCCTTTTTGTTCACGTTATGTTTCGATCCGGTGGTCTCAGTCGGAAGAAGCTTACCCCATGGCCGATATCATACCCAACCGCGACGCGCGGCGCCTGTTTCTCCACCTGCATGCGCTGTCTGATTCTCCCGGCCGGCCGTTCAGGCGCAAGGATCTGCCGGAGCTGATCCATCGTATCGGTTTCGTGCAGGTGGACAGCATCCGCACCGTGGAGCGGGCGCATCATCACATCCTGTTTTCCCGGGCGACAGCCTACAAACCGGAATGGCTGCACCACCATATCGAGCGGGAACGCACCCTGTTCGAGAACTGGACGCATGATGCCTCGGTGATCCCGGTCGAGTTCTACCGCTACTGGAAGCCGAAATTCGCCCGCACCCGGGACCGGTTGATGAGCCGGGACTGGTGGCGGGAGCGGCTTGGCGAGGATTACGAGGAAACCTGTGCGCGGATTCGCGCCCATATCATCGAGAACGGCCCGGTCCGGTCCCGGGATCTGACCGAGGGCGAAAGCCATCATGATGGCAGCGACCAGAACAAGGCCTGGTGGGGCTGGAAGCCGTCGAAATCAGCGCTGGAACATCTCTGGCGCACGGGGGAGCTGGCGGTCTCCGCCCGCGAGGGTTTCCAGAAGGTCTATGACATCGCTTCCAACGTCGTGCCGTCCGAACATTTCGATCCGGTGGTGCATGACGAGGAGTTCATCGACTGGGCCTGCCGGTCCGCGCTGGAGCGCCTTGGTTTCGCGACACCGGGGGAGCTTGCCGCTTACTGGGACGCGATCTCCCCCGTGGAAGCAAAAGCCTGGGCCGAACGGCAAACCGCCGACACCGCGGTCCCGGTCGAGGTGGAGAATGCGGACGGCACCCTGCGGCAGCATCTGGCCCGGCCCGATGCGTTTGATCTGATGGCCGCCGCCCCGCCCCCGCCCGGCCGTATCCGGTTCCTCAGCCCGTTCGACCCGGCGCTGCGTGACCGCAAGCGCCTGCAACGCCTGTTCGGCTACGATTACCGGATCGAGGTTTTCGTGCCTGAAGCGAAGCGGGAATATGGCTATTACGTCTTCCCGGTGCTGGAAGGCGACAGACTGGTTGGCCGGATCGATATGAAGGCCGACCGGCAAGCGGGTGTGCTCGGGGTGCGCAAGCACTGGTTGGAGCCACGGTTGAGCCTCACCGCCCAGCGCAAGGCCCGGATGGAGGCGGAGCTGGTGCGGTGGCTCAAATATCTCGGACTGGAGCGGGCGGAAGACGACGGGTTCGACGTCGCTCTCTAGTCTATCGTGGCATGGTCCCGGCGCTTCAGTACGGTTTTTGCCGTATCGATGAAGGCGCGCAGTTTCGGGTTATTGCCCGCGCGTTCCGGGAAATAGAGGAACAGGCCGGTTTCCTCGACGGAGGCTTCCGGAAGCAGCTCGACAAGCCTGCCATCGGCCAGTTCAGCCTCGATCCAGGGCTCGAAGATATAGATGATGCCTAGTCCCTCGAGCGCGAAGTCGAGGCCGATTGTCAGGTCGTTCAGAACGAGGTTCCCGTTCGAGGGAACCCGGACTTCGCCGGTACCGGATTCCAGCTCCCAGTCATACATGCCCCCCGAGGAATTTCGGTACGACATGCAGTTATGGTTCGCGAGATCTTCAAGCGATGTCGGTTTGCCGTAGCGCTCGATATAGGATGGCGCCGCCGCGATGATGGTCCGGAAGGGTGGTTTCAGCCGGAAAACCTTCATGTCCTGCTCGATGGAGCCGCCGAGCCGGATGCCCGCATCGAACCCTTCGGCGACAATATCCACCAGCCTCTTGTCGGCGGATATCTCAATCCTCAGATCGGGATAGCGCGGGAGCATTTCCTTGACGACCGGCGTTACCACCATAGGGACAAACGGCTGTGCGACCGTCAGGCGCAACAATCCTGAAACCTGCCCCTGCGCCGATTTCAACCGTTCCAGTGCTTCGTCGATGCCGGTAATGGACGGTGCGGTGGTATCGACCAGCAATTGCCCCCAGTCGGTCAGGGACACGCTGCGCGTCGTGCGGGCAAAGAGCGGCAGACCCAGCCGGTCTTCGACAAAGCGCACCGAATGGCTCACCGCGGAGGCGCTCATGCCGAGCTCCTTGGCGGCGGCCGCGAAACCGCCCCGGCGCGCAACGGCGAGGACGACGGGAAGATGGGGGAGGATGTCTCTCTGCATTGCTGAAAAATATTGCACAATTCATGCGGTTCAAGGGCGGATGTCTTTTTCGCAACTGCACCCATTTCTTTTCCAACGGCGAC
>NZ_CAXBDC010000193.1:0-3214 GCF_963974195.1 uncultured Nisaea sp. | reverse complement strand
TGTTTTTCGACCTGACCCCGGAGCAGAAAGACCTGCAGGCCCGCGCCCGCGCCCTTGCGGCGGATGTGATCGCCCCGCGCGCCGCCGAGGTGGACCGCAGCGAGCAGTACCCCTGGGACAATGTTCAGGCGCTGACAGACGCCGGCTTCATGGGCATGACCGTGCCGAAGGAATATGGCGGGCCGGGCCGTTCCTATCTCGATACCGTGCTGGTGATCGAGGAAATGGCAGCGGCCTGCGGCGTCACCGGCCGGATCACGGTCGAGGGCAATATGGGCGCGATCTCCGCCATCATGACCTATGGCACAGAGGAGCAGAAGAAGCTTGGCGCCGAGCATGTACTGTCCGGCGACAAGCTGGCCATCTGCATCACCGAGCCGGATGCCGGCAGCGCCGCGACGCTGATGACCACCCGGGCCGACAAGCGCGGCGATACCTATGTGCTGAACGGCAAGAAGCACTGGATCACCGGCGGCGGGGTTTCCCGCCTGCACCTGATCTTCGCCCGCGTCTTCGACGAGGACGGCACCGAGCTCGGCATCGGCGGCTTTCTGGCCGACAAAGACAAGTCCAGCGGCCTTGTGATCGGCACCCGCGAGCCGACCATGGGCCTGCGCGGCATTCCGGAAACCGAAATCATCTTCAACGACCTGGAAATCCCGGCCTCCATGGCCCTGCTGCCGCCAAGCGGCTTCAAGCGCGGTTTCGCCGACCTGATGAGTGCCTATAACGCCCAGCGCGTCGGCGCCGGAACCGTGGGCATGGGCATCGCCGCCGGTGCCTACCGCCACGCCCTCGCCTTCGCCGGCGAACGCGAGCAGTTCGGCCGCCCGATCGCCGAATTCCAGGGCCTGCAATGGATGCTGGCGGACATGTCCGTGCAGCTCGAGGCGGCCCGTTCCCTGATCTACCGGGCGGCAGCCAGCGCCGAAGGCCCGAGCGCTCCGTTCCCGGACGCCACGCTGGCGGCCCAGGCCAAGATCATGGCGTCCGAAATGGCCATCAAGGTGACCACGGACGCCCTGCAGGTGTTCGGCGCGCGCGGCTATTCCCGGAACTATCCGATGGAACGGATGCAGCGGGACGCGCGCATGTTCACGATCGGCGGAGGCACCGCACAGATCTTGCGCACCGTCGTGGCCTCCCGCATCCTCGAGCGGAAACTGCCGCAGACCCGCGACGGCCACCAGCGCCTCGCGGAAAAAGAAATCGCCGCGCGCCTCGCCGCCGAATAGGCCTTTTAGACAGGAAACCCCATGCGTATAGCCGATGTGATTGCCCGCCGCCTGTACGAGGCGGGGGTCCGCTATGCCTTTGGCGTACCGGGGGGCGAGGTGCTGACTCTCGTGGACGCTCTGGAGAAGGCCGGGATCAGGTTCCTGTTGGCCAAGCATGAGAATGCCGCCGGCTTCATGGCGGAAGGCGTCTGGCACATGACCGGCGCGCCGGGCGTTCTCGTTTGCACCGTCGGCCCCGGCGCCGCCAACGCTGTCAACGTCACCGCCAATGCGGAGCAGGACCGGGTGCCGCTGATCGTGCTGACCGGCTGCGTCGATGCGGGTGAGGCCGTTACCTACAACCACCAGGTTTTCGACCACACGGCGGTTTTCGGCCCGGTCACCAAAGCCAGCGTCACCATGCCGGAAAAGAATGCGGACGCGCTGATCGACAAGCTGGTGCGCCTCGCCATGGCGGACCGGCCGGGCCCGGTGCATATCGATCTGCCCATCGCCGTCGCGGCGAAAGAGATCGCGGATGCCAAACCGGTAAGACGCCCCGCGCCGCAGCCCTCCGCCCCCGCGCCGGGAGACGCGCTCGACGCCGCCCGCGCCGCGCTGGCAAAGGCCGAACGGCCGCTGATCATCGCCGGGCTCGACGTGGTCAATCAGAACGCTGCCGAAACGCTGGCCGGTTTCGCCCGGAAATTCGGCGCGCCGGTGATCGCCAGCTACAAGGCGAAAGGGGTGCTGGCGGAAGACGATCCCCTCGCCCTCGGCGGTGCCGGGCTGTCGCCGCTGGCGGACACGCACCTGAAGCCGGTGATCGAGGCGGCGGATTTCATCCTGCTCGCGGGGTACGACCCGATCGAAATGCGTCCTGGCTGGCAGAACCTCTGGGACCCGGCGGAGAAGACGGTCGTCGAGCTGCTGGCCGCGCCCGAATATTCCTACATGCATGACGCCACGATGACCTTCCACGCCCATGTCGGCGAAAGCCTGGAGGCGCTCGGCGACGGGGTGGAGCCGAGCGCCACCTGGTGGGACGGCCCCCTGATCGCCGACACCCGCTCCGCGCTCGCAGGCGCCTTCGGTCAGAACGAGGCCTGGGGCCCCGCCGCAATCACCACCACTGTCCGCGCCAACACCCCGCGCGACGCGGTGCTGACCGTCGATAGCGGCGCCCACCGCATCCTCGCCAGCCAGGTCTGGGAAGCACAGGTGCCGCACGCGGTCCTGCAATCCACCGGCCTCTGCACCATGGGCTGCGCCCTGCCGCTCGCCACCGGCGCCAAACTCGCCGCCCCCGACCGGGCAGTCGTGGCCTTCACCGGTGACGGCGGGCTGGAGATGGTGCTGGGCGAGCTGGTCACGCTGCGCGACCTGAAGCTGCCGGTGATCGTCGTCGTCTTCGTCGACGCCTCGCTGGCGCTGATCGAGAAAAAGCAGCGGGAGATGAGCTACGGCAATGCCGGGGTGGATATGCAGGAGACGGATTTCGTCGCCATCGCCGAAGCGCTCGGCGGCAGGGGCGTCTGGTGCGAAGACCGGAATACGCTGGCCGAGGCGGTGAAGACGGGGTTGACGGCGGAGACATTCACCCTCTGCGCCTGCCGCATCGACCGCCAGAGTTATGACGGGCGGATTTAACCGCCCACTCTCCACCGTTTTTCCCGGCCACCGAGCCGGGACCTGTCAGATCATAGAACGGAGTCCGTCCGCACAAGGTCCCGGATCAGGTCCGGGAAAGAGCGGTGTGTGGGAATGGGAGCCAGTCCGCCCCCTAATACGTCATCCCCACGCACGTGGGGACCCAGGGGAACATAAGCACCGCCCTATGATCTCTGGGTCCCCGCTTTCGCGGGAATGACGGCTATTTATCGTTGGGAGAATAAGGGTCGAAGAAAGAGGAAGAGCGAGACCTCAGCCCCTCACCCGCATTTCGAATAGCCGCAGCTTGTGCACAGGTCGCAGCCTTCCTGTTTCATCAGGGAGAC
>NZ_CAXBDC010000192.1:0-3257 GCF_963974195.1 uncultured Nisaea sp. | reverse complement strand
GCCCTGAACGGATCGCTTGTCCGCAGATACTCGGCCAGAAAACCGCCGTCGAACGTGTCGCCGGCCCCGGTCGCATCCTTCGCCTCGACCCTGTGCCCGGCAATCCGTTTCCGGCCCTGTGCCGTCGCGACGAGGCAGCCTTCCTCGCCAAGGGTCAGGGCGACGATCCCGGCCCCGAGGCCGAGATAGTAATCCGCGATCTCGTCCGGATCGCTCTTTCCGGTCAGAACGCTTGCGTCATCCAGTCCGGGCAGGGCGATGTCGGCTTCTGCCATGGCGGCGTGGATCATCGCGCGGGCCCGGTCCAGCGGCCAGAGTTTCAGCCGCAAATTGGGATCGAAGGAAATTCTGACGCCGGCTTCCTTTGCATGGGAGATCGCCGCGAAGACGGTGTCGGCCGCGCTGTTGGAAATGGCCATGCTGATACCGGAGATGTGCAGGACCTTCGCGTCCCGGATCATGCCGCGCGGCAGAAAGCCCGGTGTCATCCGGCTCGCCGCCGATCCGGCGCGATGATAGCTGAAGCGATGTCCGTCCGGGCCATGCGTGACAAAATAGATCCCGGTATGCCCGTCCGGACAGGTTTCGACCCCGCGCGTATCGATGCCTTCCTCTTCCCAGAGCTGCATGAAGCTCTCGCCGAACGTATCCCGTCCGATCCGGGTCAGATATCCGACGGAGGCGCCTTGCCGGGCCGCGGCAACGGCCGCGTTCGATGTGTCGCCGCCGTGACCGGCAAGATAGCGTTCGTCCGGCTGCTGATTGAATTCCAGCAGCGGCTCGCCAAGGCAGAGGAGTTCAGGAAACTGTATCATCCGTGAGCCGCCGCCAGTGCACGTGCAGCCGCATCCCTGACCGGCTTTGGATCGTTCGCCTTCAGGGCATCGACCGGCACCAGTTCCCCTCCCATGCCGAGGCAGAGCGCTCCGGCATCGAGATAGGCCTTGGCCGTGTCGGGCGAGACACCGCCGGTCGGCATCAGCGGAATATCCGGATAGACGGATCTGATCGCCTTGAGGAAGTCCGGACCGCCGCATTCCCGGGCCGGAAAGATCTTCACGACAGCCGCGCCGGCTGCCCAGCGCGCTTCAACCTCGCTTGGTGTCGCGGCGCCGGGCAGATAGGGAATTCCGGCTTTCGCGGCGGCTTCCCCAACCCCTGGTGCCGCCCCGGGAGAGACGAGAAAGGATGCGCCCGCATCAATGGCGGCTTTCGCCTGTTCGGGGGTACGCACCGTGCCGGCACCGATCAGCGCGTCGGGCGCCGTACGAGCGAAGGTTTCGATCACACGGTGAGCATCGGGCGTTGTGAAGGTAAGTTCCAGTGCCTGCAATCCGGCTTCAAGCAGCCATTCACACGCACGGATGGCCAAGTCTGCGCTTGGTGTCCTGATGACAGGCACAATCTTGAGCGCGGCAAGCCGTTCTCTCAGAGCCTCGTCCTTAGCATTCAACATATCCCACCCCCCGATGGTTTAGCGCGGCGAACTCTCCATGATTCTCGGATGATGTACAAGTGTATGCATTTTGGGTTATGCGCCACCGCGCTTTTTCAGCAGCCGGCGGACCATCTCGGGCGCTTCGCCAAGATAGTTCTCCGGTTTGGTCAGGGCCTCGACGCTGGCCCGGTCGAGGGCGCCGGAAATCTCCGGCTCGGCCATCAGCGCATCGAGGAATGTCGCTTCGCCGGAAAGCGCCTTGCGGCAGCAATCATAAACCACATCATGGGCCACCTGCCGGCCGATATGCGGGGCGAGGCCCATCATCACCGCCTCGGCGACGATCAGGCCCTTGGTGGTGTCGAGCACCTGACGCATGGCGTCCGGGCGGACTTCCAGACCTTCCAGTACTTCCGCCGCTGCCGCGAGGCCGCCGGAGGCAACGATGAAGGCGGTCGGCAGGGCGTGCCATTCGACATGCCACTGACCGGTCGCGCGCTCATGGTCCTGCACCATCGCATCCAGCATGGCGCTGTGCTGCTCGCGCACGATCTTGGCGGCGGCCAGCATCATCTCGGAAGAGATCGGGTTGCGCTTCTGCGGCATGGTCGAGGAGGCGCCGCGTCCGGAGACATAGGGCTCCAGCACCTCGCCGGTTTCGGTTTGCATCATCAGCATGATGTCGTAGCCGATCTTGCCGATGCTGGCGGCGACCAGGGCCAGGAAGCCGGTGACCTCGGCGAAGCCGTCCCGGATGGTGTGCCAGGTGATGTCCGGCACGGCGAGGCCGAGTTCTTTCGCCAGCGCTTCTTGTGTCGCAAGGCCATTGCCCGAGAGCGAGGCAAGGGTGCCGGCGGCGCCGGAGAATTGCACGACCTCGACCCGGCCGCGCAACTCGGCAAGGCGGGTGCGGTGCCGGTCGATGGCGGACAGCCATGTCGCCGCCTTGAAGCCGAAGCTGACCGGCAGGGCGTGTTGCAGATGGGTGCGGCCCGCCATCGGGGTCTCCGCATATTCTTCCGCCAGCTTGGCCAGCGCCGTGGCGATCCGCTCCAGATATTCCTCGACGATATCGAGCCCGGCGCGGATCTGCAGCACGTCGGCGGTGTCCATGATGTCCTGGGTGGTGGCGCCCCAGTGGCAATATTGCCCGAGCCCGTCCGGTGCCCAGGTGGAGAGTTGTTCCACCAGCGGCAGGATCGGGTAGCCGACGATCTGGGTCCGGGCGGACAGCGTGTCCATGTCGAGCTTGTCGATATCGGCTGCCTCGGTGATCGCCTTCGCCGCATCTTCCGGGATCAGGCCGAGCTGCGCCTGTGCCCGTGCCAGCGCCGTCTCCACGTCGAGGTAAAGCCCGAGCATGGTGTCGTCCTCGAACAGGCCGCGCATGTCGGCCGTGCCGAACATGTCTCCGTAGATGCTGGATTTGACGACGATCGAGGGCATTGTGTGACTCCGTTTGGTTGGACGGGGACGAGACTACATCAGAAGCCGAGCACGAACACCAGTGCGAGACCGGCAGCAAAGGCCGCGATGGCGCGCAGGCCGGCGGTCGCATTGACGAGGCCCCAGCTTGTCAGGGCCAGCCCGGCACCGAGCTTCACGAAGGCGGCGAGCGCAAGCAGCGGTGTGTCGGTAAGCGCGATCAGGGACGGGTTCGCCACCATGCCCAGCGGCACGATATAGAGCCCGATGCCGAGCCGCATGGAATTGCCCGCTACCTTCAGCCAGGGCGCGTCGGCCATCCCGGCGGCGATGAAGACCGTGCCGCAGACCGGCGGCGTGATGGTCGAGAGCAGGGCGTACCAGAAGACGAACA
>NZ_CAXBDC010000191.1:0-3283 GCF_963974195.1 uncultured Nisaea sp. | reverse complement strand
GACGAGACGCCTTTTACCGTTTCTCTTGCCCGTGAACAACTTGACATATGATCACGCCGGTTCTGCATGCAAGAATCCCGATAAATACAAGCGCAGCCATCGATTTGTGGCATTTTCGCCACATTGAGACAGATTTGCATAAATGCCCGGCCTGTCTTTCTTGACGGTCAAATGCCGAGAGAATAGTGATGCTGTGACGTGAGGTTAGGGGGTTACGCAGATTTTCTGCAGCCTACTTGCCGCGTTACTTAACCGATGACTCTCGGGAGTAGGGGAAAAGATGAAAAAGATTCTTCTCGGAACGACTGCGATTGTTGCCGCTGGCATGATCGCAGCGCCGTCTGCGGATGCTGCTGAAAAGCTGAAAGTGTCCGTCGGTGGTTACATGGAACAGTGGTTCGGCTACACGTCTTCGGACGATGATGCCGGCACCGATTACAGCGGTTTCGACGTCAAGTCCGATGCTGAAATCCACTTCAAGGGCATGACCACCCTCGATAACGGCATCTCTGTCGGCGTCAACGTCCAGTTGGAAGGCAACAGCAACCGTGGCGACCAGATCGACGAATCCTACCTGATCGTCAAAGGCAACTTTGGTGAGATCAACCTGGGTTCTGAAAACTCCGCGCTGTACAAGATGAACTACGGTCCGTCTGACTACGGCATCGGCATCAACTCCGGTGACCAGATCTTCTGGGCCACCAAGCCGTCCAGCGTTTCCGGCAGCTTTTACCGCAGCCCGTTCGGTTCGACCAACATTGAGCCGGCACGGACCAACGACTCCGAAAAGCTGACCTACTACACGCCGCGGATCGAAGGCTTCCAGCTCGGTGTTTCCTACATTCCGGACGCCACGCAGGACAACAACGCTCAGCCGGATCGTGATGCTTCCCTGACCGACGGTTATGCGGTTGCCGCTAACTTCAAGCGTGACTTCGACGGCTTCAACGTCGGCGTTTCCGGTGGCTTCGGTGGCTTCACCAACGGTACGACTTCTGGTCAGGACGACCCGAAGGCTTGGTCCGTTGGCGCGACCCTCGGCTTTGGTGGCTTTGAAGTTGGTGCGGCTTATGCCGACGCCGACGGCACCACCGATGCTGCTGACAGCGACGGCTACAACGTTGGTGTTGCTTACGCGACCGGCCCGTGGGGCGTCAGCCTCGGTTGGTTCCATGGTGAAGTCGACGGCTCCACCACTGCTGGTGTCACCACCGGCAACGGCGAGCAGGACACGTATGCTCTGTCCGGCAAGTATGCGCTGGGCCCGGGCGTGACCGCTGCGGCGACTCTCGCACACACCGAATACGACACCGACAACACGAGCGCGACCGGAGCTGCCCTCGACGGCGGCGAAGCGACCTACTTCGTGGTCGGCATGAAGCTGTCCTTCTAATCCAGCTTCTACGTCAAGACTTCGGGAAGGGGCCGCGTTTCGCGGCCCCTTTTCTTTTGGCCGATAGCTTTCGCGCCTATTGAAGCGCGGCTTGCCCTATGGAACTGTCGTCGCGCCTGTTATACAGATCGCGCGCTATGGATATCCGGGAGCAAATCGGTGCAGTTCAGTAATTTCTTCAAGAAAATCACACGGGACCAGTTTCTGAAGGAATACTGGGACAAGGCCTATTATTTCGAGCAGGGCGCATTCGATCCGATCGGCGACCTGTTCGACTGGGATCAGATGAATGATCTGATCAACCGCTCCAAGCTTTGGCATGCGAACTATATGGAGATGGCGGTCGATGGAAACGTCCTGCCGTCCGAGCAATATTGCCGTCCGGGCATCGACCGCAAGGGCATGAATGTCCTGGTGCCTGATTCAGAGCGGGTACGCTTTCTGATGTCAAAAGGGGCAAGCCTCGTGCTTGACTATATCGAGGGCATTCATCCCTCGGTTCAGGAAGCCACACGCTTTATTGAGCGCCTGACTGGAACCCACGCTTCCTGTAACGCCTATTGTTCCTGGAAAAGCGTTCAGGCCTATCACTCCCATTTCGACACGATGTGTGTTTTTGCCGTGCAGATCGAGGGCGAGAAAACCTGGAATATCTACCGTGGGCGGGTCAATGAGGCGATCGACGTGCCGCGTGTACGGTCGGCCGATTTCACGCGTGAGCAGCACGATCAGCAGAAGGGCGAGGTCATGCAGCAGATCGTGATGCGTCCCGGTGATGTCTTGTATCTGCCGCGCGGCCTTTATCATGACGCCATGACGACGGATACCGCATCCCTGCACCTGTCCTTCGGCGCCACCTATGTGGACGGACACTCCACCCTCGCGATGCTTGCACCTCACTTGCATCAGGATGAATTTTTCCGGAAGCGAATCCCACATTTTGATGATGGCGAGGATCTGGAAAACTACATCACCGAGCTGGGTAAACGGGTTGCCGAGCATATGGCGCGGCCGGAGTTCCACCAGCAGGTGCGCGGTCACCTGATGAGCAAGGTTGCGGACAAGGTCGTGCGTCACACTTTGCCGGACCGTACTCCGGACATAAATTTCATGGTGACCCGCCGGCCGGTGAAACTCGCACGGCGTGGTCAGGCAGCAACCTTGAGCGGCGCGGGTTTCACGATCGATATTGCCAAGGATGATTATGCCCTGGCCGAACGGATCGTGAAATCCGAAGAGGTCTGGCTTTCCGATCTCAGGGCCGAGTTCCCGGACCGTGTGCCGCATTTCGAACCTCTGCTGAAGGCGCTGGACCAGCATCATGTGATCTGGCGGCTTCGCGGGTGAGCCGGGCCGACCAGATCTCATGAGCGGAATTCTCTGGCTGGCATCCTTCCCAAAGTCCGGCAATACTTGGCTTCGTGTCTTTATCGAGAACCTGTTCCGGAACAGCGCGGAGCCGGTCTCGATCAATGAGCTCGGCGTGGTTCGCTACGGCGATATGATGGGGCCGCTTTACGAAAAGATTGCCGGAAAGCCGTTGCAGGCGTTGAGTGACGCTGAACTGCATGCGCTGCGTGAACCATTGCAAAAGGCATGGTCGCAGGAACCGCAGACAACTATCGTAAAGACACATAATGCGCTGGCGATGCACGAGGGGCGGCCGCTTATCCACCTCGAGTGCACGGCGGGCGCGGCCTATGTCGTCCGCAATGTATTCGATGTGACGGTCTCTTACGCCGACCACTATCGGCTTACACTGGACGATGCGGTCGAGGCCATGACGTCCGAGCTGCAGACCACGCGGACAACACCGGCGGCGGTCTTTCAGATCCTGGGTACCTGGACAGACCATTACCGCAGCTGGCACGCGGTGGAGAATTTTAATCC
>NZ_CAXBDC010000190.1:0-3609 GCF_963974195.1 uncultured Nisaea sp. | reverse complement strand
TTCTTCAGGCGCGGGTCGTCGAGGCGATCCTTGTGCGCGATATAGATCAGCTCGTCATAGGGCGGCACGCCTTCCTCTTCGACAAAGAAGGCCCGGCCCGGTTTGCCGATGATGTCCATCTGGTTCAGCTCGAAGTTCCGGAAGGCGCCGATCACGGCATCGACCTGCCCCGAGATGATCGAGGGCGAGAGCGAGAAGTTCACATTGATCAGCTCGACATCAGAGAGCGTCAGGCCGTGCTTCTTCAGCATGGCGCCGAGCAGTGCATCCTCGAAGCCGCCGACCGAGTACCCGACCTTGCGGCCCTTCAGATCGGCGAGGGATTTTACCGGCCCGTCCTTCAGGACCACGAGGGTGTTTAGCGGTGTGGCGACCAGCGTGCCGAAGCGCACCAGCGGCAGGCCTTCGGCCGCCTGTATGTGAAGCTGCGGTTGATAGGAGACGGCGATATCGGCCTTCTGCGCGGCGACCAGCTTCGGCGGGTCGTTCGGGTCGGCCGGAGCGATCAACTCGACCTCCAGGCCTTCATCGGTGAAGAAGCCTTTCTTGTCGGCGACGATCAGCGGGCCGTGGTCCGGGTTGACGAACCAGTCCAGCAGGACGGTCAGTTTGTCGGCTGCATTGGCCGGCGCTGTGCCGAGGACAATCAGCGCAAGGAACAGCGCGGCGGTCCGGGTGAACATTCAGTTTCCTCCAGTATGCAATGTTGGCCGGGCTTCGCCGGCTTGCCAGGGCATGGCCGCCCTGAGCAGAAAATCGACCCCGTAATAAAGCGCGATGGCCAGGATCGAGAGAGTGAAGAGGGCGGCGAACATGACGTCGATCTGCAGCCGGGCATTGGCATGCAGCATCAGATAGCCAAGGCCCGAGCTGGAGCCGACCCATTCGCCGACGATGGCCCCGATCGGTGCCACGGCTGTCGCCACGCGCAGCCCGGAGGCAAAGGCGGGCAGGGCGGCGGGCAGCCGGACATGCAGCAGCAGGTCGAGACGGCTGGCCCCGAGCGTACGGGCGCAATCGATGAAAAGCGGATCGGTCCGGCGCAGTCCGTCATACATTGCCGCCGTGACAGGAAAGAAGATGATGAGCGCGGCCATGGCGACCTTGGATGCCATGCCGTAGCCGAGCCAGAGCACCAGGATCGGCGCCAGCGCGAAGACCGGTACCGCCTGGCTGATGACCAGTACAGGCAGTAACCACGGGCGTATCCGCGCGGACCAGGCCAGCATCAGTGCCGTCGCACCACCGAACAGCGTGCCGAGAGTCAGGCCCAGCAGGATTTCTGCCAGCGTAATCGAAGCATGGCGGGAGATCAGGAAAGCGGACCGGATCCACGCCTCGGCGACCGGCAGGGGGCCTGGCAGGATATAGACGGGCGTGCCGCTGATGCTGACGATGAGCTGCCAGGTGGCCAGTATTCCGGCGAATATGATAACAGCGCGCACCGCATTCATGGGCGGTTACCGCGATTGCGGAAATTGCTGATGGTGCGGAAAGGGGAGTGCGTGGGCATCGCGTTCTTCCTACGCCGGCATTATCCGGATCAGGTTTAGGGTCGTTCCTTCCGGAACCTCTCAGCCGCTCCCGCAGCTCCCCTGAATGTCCGGCGATCATGGTCGAGCTTGCGGCCTCATGCAAGCCCGCAGGGGAAATCGCGATACCGGTCTGGATGGCTGGCGCAAGGCGCGCTACCTAATGGGCATGGAACAGAGACTAGAAAGCGGGCAGAGCGGTGTAATCGCCCCAGTGCGCCCCCGGCTTGACCCCGCGATCCCGGCCGCCTTTCCGGCGCAACCGATCCTGATCGGCAGCGAGATCTATCGGAAATCCCGTTATGGCGTGAAACACCCGCTGTCTATTCAACGGGTGACGCCGGTGATGGATCTCGTCCGCACTCTGGACCTGCTCGACGATAGTCGTTTCGTGGACAGTCCGACGGCGACTCCGGATGAGCTCGCCCGTTTCCATGCACCCGAGTATATCGCCGCCGTGATTGCGGCCGAGCGGGACGGGCATGTCAGCGACGAGGTCAGGGAACGCTACAATATCGGCCGCAGCGGAAACCCGGTTTTCCCGGAGATTTTCAGCCGCCCTGCAACGGCGGCGGGGGCCTCCGTGCTGGCCGGCAGGACCCTGGCGGCAGTCGAGCGCGGGACCATCCATTCCCTGGCAGGCGGAACCCATCACGGCCGCCCGGCCATGGCCTATGGGTTCTGTTATTTCAACGATCCGGTGCTCGGTATCCTGGCCATGCTCGATGGCGGGCTGTCCCGTGTTCTCTATGTCGATCTCGACGCCCATCATGGCGACGGTGTGCAGGATGCCTTTCACGACGAGGATCGTGTTCTGACGATCTCCATCCATGAGGATGATCGCTGGCCCCGGACCGGACCGGCCGAAGACAGGGCAGGCGGCATGGCCCGGAACTTCCCCGTTCCGAAAGACATGAACGACTCGGAGCTCCGTTTTTTGATCGAGGAAGCGGTCCTGCCGATCGGAGAGGATTTCCGGCCGCAGGCAATCGTCATCCAGAGCGGGTGCGACGCGCTGGCCGATGACCCGCAGAGCAGATTATCTCTTTCCTACAATGCGATATGGGAGGCTGTTCAGCGCCTTTCAGCTCTCGCGCCTCGGGTTCTTGTGGTTGGAGGGGGCGGCTATAACCCATGGGCTGTCGCCCGCTGCTGGACCGGAGTATGGGCGCAGCTGAATGGCGTCGAGCCGCGCGGCATTTCAGTCGGCACTGACGCCGAAAACATTCTGCGCGGCTTGTTCTGGAACCATAGCCGGGGGCGCAATCCACCGGAGCACTGGTTCACAACACTGGCCGATATTCCGTTGGAAGGTGAGGTGAGGACCGGCATACGGGACCTTGCACGCTTGATATAATGGCGCGGAACTCAATAACGGGTGAATGCCCGGTAATAACGAACAGACGGAATCCGCTGTGACTCATTTCCTGAAAATTGTAAGTGGCGCTGTGTTTGCGCTCGGGCTCTTTGCTGGTTTTGCCTGCGAGGCAACGGCCGATGAGCAGAGCCGCCTGATTCTTCATCGCGGCGATACCGAGCATGTCTTCACTGTCGAGATCGCCGATACACCGGAAACCCGGGCCTCCGGCCTGATGTTCCGGAAAGAGCTGGCTGACGATGCCGGGATGCTCTTCATCTATCCGGGCAAGCAGAAGATCGCAATGTGGATGCAAAACACGCTGATCTCGCTCGATATGCTGTTTCTTGACCGTGACGGGAGGATTCTGCACATGGCCGAGCGCACGACGCCATTGTCGACAGAGGTGATTTCCTCCCGGTTCCGCGTGAAGGCGGTGCTTGAAGTTATCGCGGGAACGGCCGAACGGCTGGGCCTTCGCGTGGGTGACCGGGTGGAGCATGTGCTTTTGCCGGCTGCACAGTGACGATACAGTGGAGGAGATCGCGCACAGCCGGTTGTTTCACTCCGGTGTTGCGCTAAGCGATTAAAAGCATTACCTACCGTGCGCCCGTCGACATTGTCGCTGCGGGCCTTGTCGGGGTGTAGCGCAGCCTGGTAGCGCATCTGCTTTGGGAGCAGAGGGCCGGCGGTTCGAATCCGTCCACCCCGACCATTCAC
>NZ_CAXBDC010000189.1:0-3643 GCF_963974195.1 uncultured Nisaea sp. | reverse complement strand
TGATATGCTGCTGCGTCGGCACCAGAACCTTGCCGCCCATATGGCCGCACTTCTTTTCGGACGCGAGCTGGTCCTCGAAATGCACCGCAGCGGCGCCAGCATCGATATAGGCCCGAGTCAACTCATAGGCATTCAGCGCCCCACCAAACCCGGCCTCGCAATCGGCGATGATCGGCAGCATCCAGTCGGTGCTGTTATCGCCTTCCAAATAGTGGATCTGGTCGGTGCGTAGCAGGGAATTATTGATCTTGCGGGCCAGTTCCGGGCCACTGTTGGCCGGATAGAGGCTCTGGTCCGGATACATGGCACCGGCGACATTGGCATCCGCCGCGACCTGCCAGCCGGAAAGATAGACCGCCTTCAGGCCTGCCTTCGCCATCTGCACCGCCTGACCGCCGGTGACGGCGCCGAGGGAAGGCACGAAATCTTCCTCATGCAGGCTCTTCCAGAGCCGCTCCGCACCCTTGCGGGCAAGGCTGTGCTCGATACGGACGGTGCCGCGCAGGCGCTCGACATCGGCGCGGGAGTAATCGCGCTTCACATTGTCGAAACGGCCGGACGCGGTCAGCGTCATATTCTCGAAATCCTTGGACATGCTTGCTCTCCTCGGTTGCGCGGCCTCGCCGCCTTGTTCGGAACCGGTGCGCCGGACTTCCCCGCCCACAGTGCACCGCAACACTGACAAGACCGTGCAACGCAAATCGCAAATCGTCCATAAGCCATTGAAAGTAAAAAAGTAAAACTGTCACACTTGTAAAATTAAATAGGCCGTTTTTGAAAATCATGAAAATCATTGTGCAGGCGCGAAAGAACCATAAGGTGGAAGCAGGCCCGCTAATCATAATGAAGGAACAGGGCATGGAGGGACTTGACCGCAAGGCGATGCTGGGGCCGAAGATCCGCCGTTTCCGGACCGATCTCGGCATGAGCCAGACGGAAATGGCTGGCGAGATCGGTATTTCGCCAAGCTATCTCAACCTGATCGAGCACAATCAGCGGCCGGTCACCGTCCCGCTGTTGTTCAAGCTCGGGCAGGCTTTCGAACTGGATCTGAAACAGTTCGCCGAGGATGACGACGCCAAGACCGTCGCCGAACTCGCCGAGGTGTTCAGCGATCCGCTGTTCCGGGACCAGCCGGTACGCCCGGTCGAACTGCAGGAATTCGCCGCCCGTTCCCCGAACGCGGCGCAGGCCATGCTGCGGCTGTATCAGGCCTACCGGCAGGTCTGGGAGAATGCCCGGGCGGGCTCGATCGGCACCGGGCGCGACCCGCTGCCGGATCCGGACCAGCCTCTCTCCCCGGTCGAGGCGGTGCGCGACATGCACCAGCGCGAGGCCAATCATTTCCCGGAGCTGGAAGACGCGGCCGAAGCGCTCTGGCAGGAAGCCGGGCTGGATCGCAACGATCTGTTCCGGGGCCTGACCGAGCACCTCTCGCAAAAGGAGGGCATCGCGGTGAAAGTGATGCCCGTGCATGTCATGACCGACACGCTCAGGCGCTACGATCCGCATGGCCGCCGCATCCTGCTGTCCGAAGCCCTGCTGGCGTCCGGGCGCTGCTTCCAGCTCGCCTCCCAGATCGCGGCTCTGGCGCATCATGCCCTGATCGAAAGCATCATCGACCGGCTGGAGCCCGCCGACACGGAAACACGCAACCTGCTGTTCGTCGCCCTCTGCAATTATTTCGCGGGCGCCGTGCTGATGCCCTATGAGAGCTTCCGCAAGTCGGCGCAGGAACTCCGGTACGACCTCGAACTGCTGCGCCGCCGCTTCGGTGCCAGTTTCGAGCAGGTCTCGCACCGGCTGACCACCCTGCAGCGGCCCGGCGCGCGCGGCATTCCGTTCTTCTTCATCCGCGTCGATGCGGCGGGCAATGTCTCCAAGCGCCTGAATGGCGGCGGCTTCCAGTTCGCCCGTTATGGCGGCACCTGCCCGCGCTGGGTGGTGCATGAAGCCTTCCGCACGCCGGGACAGGTGCACACCCAGGTTGCCCGGATGCCGGACGAGACCACCTTCTTCACCATTGCCCGTACGCTGGACAGCGCCGGAGGCTGGCACGAGCAATTGCAACCGCAATTCGCCGTCGGCCTCGGCTGCGAGATCAGGGACGCGAAACATCTGGTCTATGCGGATGGGCTCGACCTGCCGAAAGCCAGCGGCGCCACCCCGGTCGGCGTCAGCTGCCGACTGTGCGAACGGCTCGATTGCAGTCAGCGCGCCCACCCGCCGCTGAACCGGACGATCCGGGCGGATCAGCACATGAAGAAGGCGTCGGCCTTCACATTCGAGAACTAGAGAAAGTGTGAGCTAAAACACACCGGGGACAAATCCCCTTGCCGGAAAGTGGTTCCTCTGCCCCGAGGCGGGCTATGGTATGGGATAAACAACCATAAACATCGCAAAACAACTTGCGATAGCCCCTGAACAGGCAAGCATGTGACAGCAGCCCAGACATATCCCCGGCACCGGACGTTTCGCGCGATCTTCATCTCCGATCTCCATTTGGGAACCCGGCACTGCCAGGCGGACTTGTTCGTCGAATTCCTGAACAAGCATGAGTCGGACCGGATTTATCTGATCGGCGATATCGTCGACGGCTGGCGGCTGAAGAAATCGTGGTACTGGCCTCAGTCTCATGACGATGCCGTTCAGGTCATCCGGAAAAAAGCGCATCTCGGCGCAAAGGTCTCCTACATCCCCGGAAACCATGACGAGTTCGTCCGGCGGTATGCAGGCCGCAGGATCGACGGGGTGGAGATACTCGACCGGGCGATCCACACGACGGCAAACGGCCGCCGTTATCTGGTGACCCACGGGGACCAGTATGATGTGGTGATCCAGAACGCCAAATGGATGGCCTATCTTGGCGATTGCTTCTACGAGTTCGCCCTTTCGACCAACACCTGGCTGAACTGGGTGCGGGCACGCATGGGGCTGAAATACTGGTCACTTGGCGCCTTTGCGAAACGGCATGTGAAAAGCTTCGTCAACATCATCGGCGATTTCGAGGCCGTGGTCGCGAAAGAGATCAGGGCCCAGAAACTGGATGGCGTGATCTGCGGCCATATACACCACGCCATGAGCCGGGAGATGAATGGCATTCATTACGTCAATACCGGCGACTGGGTCGAAAGCTGCACGGCGGTCGTCGAGCACCATGACGGCACTCTGGAAGTGCTTTACTGGGAAGAGCTGTCGCAGGCGCTGGAACACTATCCCGAGCCTGCTCTCGACCCGGAATATGACGAGCGCGTTTCCTAGGATTGAAGCATGACATCGATACTCATCGTCACGGATGCCTGGCTTCCGCAGGTCAATGGTGTTGTCCGGTCCCTGGAATGGACAGCCCGGGAGCTGGAAAAGATGGGTGTCCGGGTCGAATTTCTGTCACCGCAGGAATTCGTGACCATCCCGTGCCCGACCTATCCCGACATCCGGCTGTCCCTGACGCATCGCCGGGCCGTTCAGCGGCGCATGGCCGCGTATGACTGCGAGCATCTGCATATCGCGACCGAAGGCCCGCTCGGGCTGTTGGCGGCCTCGGCCGCGCGCCGCATGGGGATGCCGTACACAACCGGATATCACACACGCTTTCCGGAATATGTGGAGGCACGCTGGCCGCTTCCGGTTTCCTGGTTCTATG
>NZ_CAXBDC010000188.1:0-3789 GCF_963974195.1 uncultured Nisaea sp. | reverse complement strand
AGCGGGGCGTTCACGGGTACGTCTTCGAGCAGGCATGAGTGCAACTCATATTCTAGGAGAGCCCCCGTTGACTCAATCCGACTACGAATTCACCAGCGAATCCGTCTCCGAAGGTCATCCGGACAAAGTTTGTGACCGGATTTCCGACACGGTTGTTGATATGTTCCTCGCCGCCGACCCGATGAGCCGGGTCGCCTGCGAAACTCTGGCGACGACCGACAAGGTCATTCTCGCCGGGGAAGTGCGCGGACCCGCATCCGTGACCAAGGATGCAATCATCGAGTCCGCCCGCGAAGCGATCAAGGACATCGGCTACGACCAGGAAGGCTTCAGCTGGAAAACCGCGGACATCGAGGTTCTCCTGCACGAGCAGTCGACCGACATTGCCGTCGGTGTCGATGCGGCCGGCAACAAGGATGAGGGCGCGGGCGACCAGGGCATCATGTTCGGTTACGCCTGCCGCGAAACCGAGGCGCTGATGCCGGCGCCGATCCACTTCTCGCACCAGATCCTGAAATCCATGGCGGAAGCCCGGAAATCCGGCGCGGACAAGGGCTTTGGTCCTGACTCCAAAAGCCAGGTGACCCTGCAATATGCCAATGGCAAGCCGGTCCGGGCGACTTCGGTTGTGGTGTCGACCCAGCATGACGAGAACCTGGAGCAGGACGAGATCCGCGAGATGGTGCGCCGTCATGTGGAAAAGGTTCTGCCCGAGGGCTGGATGTGCCCGGAAGAGCAGTTTTACGTGAACCCGACCGGCCGGTTCGTGATCGGTGGTCCGGTCGGCGATGCCGGTCTGACGGGCCGCAAGATCATCGTTGATACCTATGGCGGTGCCGCGCCGCACGGTGGCGGTGCCTTCTCCGGTAAGGATCCGACCAAGGTGGACCGTTCGGCGGCCTATGCCGCCCGCTGGGTGGCAAAGAATGTCGTGGCGGCTGGTCTTGCCGATAAATGCACCATTCAGGTGTCCTACGCGATCGGCGTCTCGCACCCGCTGTCTGTTTACTTCGACACCTACGGGACCGGCCGGGTGGATGAAGCCAAGCTTTCCGCCGTTGTGCGGGAGCTGGTCGATCTGTCGCCCCGTGGTATCCGCGAGCAGCTGGCGCTCAGCAACCCGATCTATCGCCCGACCTCGGCCTATGGCCATTTCGGACGTGAGGACGGCGGCAAGGGGTACTTCACCTGGGAACAGCTTGACCTGGTGAACGACCTCAAGAGCGCGTTCGCCTGAGGCCTCTGAGAAACGGGACTGAGCCGTGCCCACGGGCAAGGAAAATCCAGAAAACATCGTACAGCGTGACCGCGTCTTCTATGGCAGAAGGCGCGGTCGCCGCTTGCGCGCGGGTATGGAGACGCTGCTCGAGGAGCGGCTTCCGGAGCTTGCCGTAACGCTGCCCGCGGAGCCTGGCGCCGCGCTGGACCCGGCATCGCTGTTTCCGGACAGCACCAAAGAGGTCTGGCTGGAGATCGGTTTCGGCGGTGGTGAGCATCTGGCGGCCCAGGCGGCGGCCAACCCGGATGTCGGGTTCATCGGCTCCGAGCCTTTCATGAACGGTGTGGCCAGCCTGATCCGGCATTGCGAGGACCAGGCGCTTTCCAATGTACGGGTCTACCCTGACGATGTCCGTGATCTGCTGCCCTTGCTGCCGGATGGCTCGCTGACCCGGATTGCCGTGCTTTTCGCTGATCCGTGGCCGAAGAAACGCCACCATTCCCGCCGTATCATCCAGCATGAAAGCATTGCCGAATTTCACCGGCTGATTGCGCCCGGTGGAGAGCTGCGGCTGGCAACCGACGACATACGCTACTTGCGGTGGATGCTTGCCCGGGCAACCGCGCATCGTGGTTTCCGCTGGCAGGCCCAGGGTCCGTCGGACTGGCGGGTGAGGCCGGAGGACTGGCCGGAGACCCGATACGAGGCCAAGGCAAGAGAGCAGGGCCGCCGTCCGGCGTTCCTTCGCTTCGACCGTCTCTAGCCGTCTGATTGAGCGAATCTTCTTGAAGCGCACGCGCATTCGGCTATAGTGCGTCTTCCATTACAAGACCCAATCGGTAAAGCTGATAGGGTGGGCCAACGGCCCACTTTTTTTTTGTGCTTTCCTTGGGTGGTTTCCGGCTCGGGCCGGGGCGAAGTGTTAGAGGATACGGGTGACGCAGCAACTGAATGAGAAGATCGCCGCGATGATCGGCCCATCCATTGAATCGATGGGCTACGATCTGGTGCGGGTGATGTTCACCGGTGGAAAGAAGGCGGTTCTGCAGATCATGGCAGAGCGCTCCGACCGGGCCCAGATGACGGTTGAGGATTGCGCAAGCATCAGCCGTGCGGTCTCTCTCATCGTCGATGTCGAGGATCCGATTTCCGGGGAGTATAATCTGGAAGTCAGCTCTCCCGGTATCGACCGGCCGCTGGTACGCCCGGAGGATTATGACCGGTTCGCCGGCTTCGAAGCGAAGATCGAGCTTGAGGTCGCGGTGAATGGGCAAAAACGGTTCCGGGGCGAAGTGCGCGGTGCCGAGAATGGTGATACCGTCGTGATTGATAAGGGTGGGGAGCGCTTGAGCTTTCCGTTCGCGTCGATCCGGGCGGCAAAATTGGTTTTGACCGATGAGTTGATCGCCGCTGTCGAGCGCGGCGAGATCTAGACATCGGTTTAGGCAAAAAACAGAACATAACGGCAAGAAGACGCGATCCATGGAAACGGCAACCCAACCCAAGCTTGAACTGATTCAAGTCGCCGATGTTGTAGCGCGCGAAAAAGGTATTGAGCGCGACGAGGTGCTTGAGGCGATGGAGCAGGCGATCCAGAAAGCCGGTCGCTCCAAATATGGCCATGATCACGACATTCGGGCGAATATCGACCGTCAGACCGGCGCCATCGAGCTGATGCGCGTGACCGAGGTTGTCGACGAGGTCGAGGACGAGGTCACGCAGATCCCGCTTGCCGCTGCGCAGAAGCGGAACCCGGAGCTGAAGGTTGGCGATCTGATCGTCGATCCGCTGCCGCCGATCGATTTTGGCCGCATCGCCGCGCAGACCGCCAAGCAGGTGATCGTGCAGAAGGTCCGCGAGGCCGAACGCACCCGTCAGTTCGCCGAGTTCAAGGATCGGGTTGGCGAGGTCGTCAACGGTATCGTCAAGCGGGTCGAATTCGGCAATGTCACTATCGATCTCGGCCGGGCCGAGGCGGTGCTGCGCCGTGACGAGCTGCTGCCGCGCGAAAGCTTCCGCAACGGTGACCGCGTGCGGGCCTACATCTATGATGTTCGCGAGGAACAGCGCGGCCCGCAGATCTTCCTGTCGCGCACCCATCCGCAGTTCATGGCCAACCTGTTCAAGCAGGAAGTGCCGGAAATCTATGACGGCATCATCGAGATCAAGTCGGTCGCCCGTGATCCGGGCAGCCGCGCGAAGATCGCTGTGATCTCCTACGATGGCAGCATCGATCCGGTCGGCGCCTGCGTCGGCATGCGCGGCTCGCGCGTGCAGGCCGTGGTCGGCGAGCTGCAGGGCGAGAAAATCGACATTATTCCGTGGTCCGAAGACCCGGCGACCTTCGTGGTCAACGGTCTGGCCCCGGCTGAAGTCAGCAAGGTTGTTCTCGACGAAGAACAGCGCCGCATTGAAGTGGTGGTGCCGGACGACCAGCTCAGCCTGGCCATCGGCCGCCGCGGCCAGAACGTGCGTCTCGCCTCGATCCTGACCGGCTGGGATATCGACATCCTGACCGAGGCCGAGGAATCCGAGCGCCGCCAGGAAGAGTTCAAGACCCGGTCGCGGAC
>NZ_CAXBDC010000187.1:0-3872 GCF_963974195.1 uncultured Nisaea sp. | reverse complement strand
CCGTCCGGCATCAGCACGGTGCGGTTATAGGCATAGCTGAAGACCGGCTCGAGGCCGGAGGACACATTGTCGGCGACCAGAGAGATGGTGCCGGTCGGTGCGATGGAGGTCAGCAGGGCGTTGCGGATGCCATGCTCCCGGATCGCGTCCTGCACGTCCTGATCCAGCTCTTTCACCGATTCGCTGGCCAGATACTTGTCCGCATCGAACAGCGGGAACGCACCCTTCTCCTTCGCCAGATCGACCGAGGCGAGATAGGAGTGACGGCGCAGCGCGGCCATCCATTTCTCCGTCATCGCCACCGCGTCCGGCGAGCCGTAACGCAGCCCGCAGAAGATCAGCGCGTCGGCCAGCCCCGTGACACCGAGGCCGATACGGCGCTTGGCCTGGGCTTCGTGCTCCTGCTCCGGCAGCGGGAATTTCGAGGCGTCGACCACATTGTCCATCATCCGGACGGCAAGCGGCACCACGCGGGCCAACTCGTCCAGATCCAGCTCCGCGTTTTCCTCGAACGGGTTCTTCACGAAGCGGGCGAGATTGATGGAGCCGAGCAGGCAGGCGCCATAGGGCGGCAGCGGCTGCTCGCCGCACGGGTTGGTGGCGGCGATGGTCTCGCAATAATGCAGGTTGTTCCGCTTGTTGATGCGGTCGATGAAAATCACGCCCGGCTCGGCATAGGCGTAGGTCGCGGCCATGATCTTGTCCCACAGATCCCGCGCCCGCACGGTCTTGAAGACGGTGCCGTCAAAGACGAGATCCCAGGAATCGTCCGCCTTCACCGCGTCCATGAAGGGATCGGTGGCAAGGACGGAGAGATTGAACATGCGCAGCCGGGCCGGGTCCCGTTTCGCCTCGATGAAGGCTTCCACGTCCGGATGGTCGCAGCGCAACGTCGCCATCATGGCGCCACGGCGGGAGCCCGCGCTCATGATGGTGCGGCACATGGCGTCCCAGACATCCATGAAGGAAAGCGGGCCGGACGCATCCGCCGCCACCCCGTGCACCCGGGCTCCGCGCGGCCGGATGGTGGAGAAATCGTAGCCGATGCCGCCGCCCTGCTGCATGGTCAGGGCCGCTTCCTTCAGACCCTCGAAGATCCCGGCCATATTGTCCGGCACGGTGCCCATGACAAAGCAGTTGAACAGCGTGACCTGACGGCCGGTGCCGGCCCCGGCGAAGATCCGGCCGGCGGGCAGATAACGGAAATCGGCGAGCGCGGTATAAAACTTCTCCGCCCATGCTTCCTGATCACTCTCGACCTCGGCCAAAGCCCGCGCGACACGCTGCCAGCTCTCCTCGATCGTGCGATCGACAGGCTCGCCGTCTGCGGTCTTCAGGCGGTACTTCATGTCCCAAATCTGCTGGGAAACCGGGGCGATTGAAGTCATTCCGGGCTCGTCCGTTCTATCTCGTCAAACACTATATATAGCCGCATGCTATCCAGAGGACGCTATATATATACATCCTGATCGCATGTCCATCACTGGCACGTCATAAAGCCAGCCTAACACGATAACCCTATCCGGGCATCACCGAAGCCGCCGTCACCCGCAGCCAGGCCGCCTGATATTTGACGTATTCCGAGACCATCAGGAAGCGCGATTGCGGCGATTTCCACCATTCGGCAAGGCCGGGATAGGCCGGGCGGACCGGGTATTCGCTGATCTCGATATCCGGCATGGCTGCGTGGAATTCGATTCGCGAACGGGCCATGTGATAGTTCGAGGTGACGAGGATCATGGAATGATACCCCCCCGCCCGCATCCAGCCGGCCGCCTCTTCCGCATTGCCGATAGTGTCGTGCGCACCGTAACCGAGCGCCACGCAGCAGGCCATCTTGGCGGCATCGATGGACACACCGCTTTCCGCCACGGCGGCCCGGAATTCAGGCGGACTGACAATATCGTTCACCCCGGTCACCAGCAGGGCCTCCGCGTGCCCCTCAAGCAACAGCGAGACCGCGACGGGCACCCGGCGGCTGCCGCCGGTCAGCACGACGATGGCATCGGCCTGCGGGGCGGCACCCGGCGCGTCGGACGGCATGACGGCGAGGAACCAGAAAAACCCGCCGATCCATAAACCGGCCGCAACGACGGCGACACTCAGCATGCCGACGAGCCACCCCCTGAGCGGCCCGGCCTTCCAGTTCCGGCCTTTCTCCCCACTGCCCTGCCGGCCATCCTGCCGGCTTTCCTGGCGGCCTTCCGCGCTCACGGATTCATCCTTCTGAGCGCGCCAAGCACGGAGAGGCGCGCGGCAATCCAGGCGACAAAGGCCACCAGCACCGGCGCGGAGGCGATCAGCAGCCATTCGATAATTCCGGCGGGCAGCCCGCCGAGCAGGGTCGGGATCAGATTGGCGCCATCCACTGCCTCAGGCTCCAGAGCGGCGGCGCCACCGGCCAGCGTCGCAACCGCGAGAACCCCGCCGACCAGACCACCGCGCAGCGCCATTTTCAGAACATGGGCCTGAAATTCGGACGCGATATAGCCGTCGCGCGCGCCGATCAGATGCAGGATGGCGATCACTTCGCGATGGATCGAGACCGAGGTGCGCACGGCAAAGATCACGGCAACAACGGAGGCGCCCATGACCAGCGCCAGAACGGTCAGACCCAACGCCTCGACCGCCCGGGTCAGCTTCGCCACATGGCCCATCCACTGGGTATGGGCCTCGACCATGGCGCCGGGGAAACGCTCGCCCAGACGGGATTCGAACTGCTTCAGGTCGATCTCCGGCGGCGCGGCGAAATGCAGGTCGAACAGGCGCGGCAACGGCAACTCCGCCGCCAGATCGGCCCCGAGCCAGGGCGCCAGCAATTCGGCGCTGCTGGAGGTATCGACCCGGACCATCCGGATAACCCCCGGCAATTGCCGCATCATCCGTTCCGCCTGGCTCAGGCGCGGGGCATCGCTGCCCTCTGATACCGCCGACGGGATCTGCACCGTGACCACGCTGCCGAGGGCAAAATCCCAGCGTGCCGCGAGCTGATGCGAGGTCACCGCGCCGACCGAGGCGAGCACGGCGAAATAACACATGATGCCGAGCAGCCAGGGCAGGTAGCGGGCGGATGGATCGTGCGACAGTGGAATGTCGCCGCGGGTCATCAGGGCCATGGGATCAGCCCCCGTGGCGATGCTGGCTGGGGGCCGTGCCCGCAGTGGCGGCGCCGACCGGACGCGGTGCGCTGCGCCGGCTACCCGGTCCCCGGACACGGGTCACCCGCCCGCCATCGACATTGAGGCAGGGATGGGTAAAGCGCTCCACCAGCGCCCGGTTATGGGTCGCGATCAGCACCGTCGTGCCCATCTTGTGCAGTTCCTCGAAGAGATAGAGCAGCCGGACGGCCACGCCGTCATCGACATTGCCCGTCGGCTCGTCTGCGAGCAAGAGCTGCGGACGGCCGATCACCGCACGGGCAATGGCCACGCGCTGCTGCTGCCCACCGGAAAGCGTGTGCGGCAAGGCATCGAAATGACCGGACAGGCCAACCCATTCGAGCAACTCCGGCACATATTCGCGGATCGCCGATTCGCGGGCCCCCGCGATGCGCAGCGGCAGCGCGACATTGTCCAGCGCGCTCAGATGCTGGATCAGCCGGAAATCCTGAAACACGATGCCGATACGCCGGCGCAGCGCCGGGATGCCGTCCCGGCCGATGCTGGCCGCGTTCTGGCCGAACAGGGACAACCGGCCGCGCGACGGCTTGAGGCCGAGATACATCAGCTTCAGCAGGCTCGACTTTCCGGCTCCACTGGCCCCGGTGATGAACTGGAACGAGCGCTCCTCGATCGCGAAATTGACATCGCTGAGGATCGCCGGGCTCCCGGGATAGCGGAGCTCCACCTTGTCAAACTGGATCACGGCGCGGC
>NZ_CAXBDC010000186.1:0-3958 GCF_963974195.1 uncultured Nisaea sp. | reverse complement strand
AAGGTCGAGATATTGATGATCGCGCCACCGCCCTGCGCCTGCATCAGCGGCGTGACCAGCCGGGTCGGACGAACGACATTCAGGAGGTAGACCTCCATCCCGTCGTGCCAATCCTCGTCCGTCAGATCCAGAACTGGCCCCTTCGGACCGTGTCC
Organism: uncultured Nisaea sp.; assembly: GCF_963974195.1. Taxonomy (NCBI): domain Bacteria; kingdom Pseudomonadati; phylum Pseudomonadota; class Alphaproteobacteria; order Rhodospirillales; family Thalassobaculaceae; genus Nisaea; species uncultured Nisaea sp. Next base: position 3,803 of record NZ_CAXBDC010000186.1, on the reverse strand, counting down.
GGCAGAATTCACCAGCACATCGACCCGGCCCCAACGCTCGACGGCGCCATCGACCAGACGCTTCAGATCCTCGACCGACCGGTTCGAGCCGGTCACGCCGAAGCCGCCCAGCTCTTCGCCGAGGGCTTCGCCCTTACCAGACGAAGAGAGGATACCGACGCGAAAGCCGTCCGCCGCCAGCCGGCGCGCCGCATCGGCGCCCATGCCGCTGCCACCGGCCGTGATCAGCACAATTTTTTCTACAGCCATTTAATTTTTCCTCCGAAGAACTGTCTCACTGGAGCACTATATGCGCAGAAGCAAAGGCATGAGCCAGTCAGTTCCTCTACCCTGTGAAAGTAGAAAATCTATTGACTGAAAAATCCCGCCTACCACCGGTCAATGCGCTGAAAGCCTTCGACGCCGCCGGGCGGCACCTGAATTTCCGGGCCGCCGCGGACGAACTGGGGGTGTCCCAGGGCGCCGTTGCGCAACAGATTCGTGGTCTTGAGGCATATCTCGGCCTCAAGCTGTTCGACCGGCATTCCAAAGGACTTGCCTTCACGGCCGGGGGACGCGGTTATCACCAGCAGGTCAGTGCCGCCTTCGCCATGCTGCAGGAAGCAACACTCCGCCTCGCCCCCACGCCTTCCAAGGTGACGATCAGCGTCACGCCGACCTTCGCCGCCAAATGGCTGATACCGAACCTGCCAAGCCTGACCGCGCTTCATCCGGAAATAGACCTGCGGGTTCTCGCAACCGACAGCGTGCTGAGTTTTCATGGCGACGGTATCGACCTTGCCATTCGTCAGGGATCGCCGCCCTTCGGAGCCGCCATCGACGCCCGGTTACTGTTCCATAGCGACATTGTCGCGATTGCCGCGCCAGCCATCGTGCAGGGGCGGGATCTGCCACTCACGGCACATGATTTCAGCACGCTTCCGCTGCTACAGGATACACATGACCTGTGGCCTGCCTTTCTGGGTGAGGTGCTCGGGGTCAAAGACTGGACGGGAAAGAACAGACTGAGCTTCAGCCAGACATCTCTCAGTATCGATGCGGCGCTGGCCGGTCAGGGCATTGCCCTGGCGAGCCGCTTTCTGGTGGAGCAGGATTTCCTGGCCGGACGGCTGGTCGAGGTTGCGGACGGCTCTTTCAACGGCAAGCGAGGCTTTCATCTGCTTGCACAAAAAAGCACTGCCCGCCCCCCGGCCGTGACGGCAGTGATGGACTGGCTTCTCGGCAGGAGCGAGATGCAAGGCTGAAGCGGCAAACGCCGGTGTCAGATCGCAGTCTCCGGCCGGACGCCCGGGTGATTGGCCGGGTGGGCCGGCGGTCCTTCCGGCGCGGGCGGGATCGCAAGATCGCCCGCCAGCATGGCGTCGACGGTCTTGAGCAAAGTGGCCAGCCGCCGGTCCGGCATGCCGAGCTCGACCAGATGGGCCACCGTGTTGGCGAGATAATCCCGGCACGGCCCAGCGGTCCCGATACCCTGAATAACGAGGGCCGCCCGCTGCTCGACCGTCAGCCCGGCCGCATATTGCGGGTGCGTGCGGTCGACGACATAGGACTGGGCCACCGCGCGGCGGCCGGACAGGGGATCGATGATCGGCAGATAACGGGGATCGTAAACGCCCGTGATCATTTCCCGTTCATGCAGATAGGCCAGCACTGCTTCCCGGTTTTCCGGCGCGATGCGGTAGGCAATGCCCCGGCAGGACCCGCCCCGGTCAAGCCCGAGCACCAGGCCCGGCCGCTCCGGCGTGCCGCGATACCGGTGCGACCAGACACAGAAATCGCGATGATAGCCATTGAGACGGACAGCCAGCCGCTCCACATAGTCGAAGCCCGGCCGCCACATCAGCGAGCCGTAGCCGAAAACCCATAGATCATCGCTCTCGGTAGTCATATCTTTCGAGACACTCGGGAAGTGATTTGCATCAGATGACCAACCAGATAACCACACCACCGGCCCCGCACAAGCGCCCGCGACGCATTGGAACCGTTCTTTCCTTCGTACTGGCGCTCGCCGTGCTGACCTATGTCGGCAACTGGTTCGCCGCCGCCTTCTGGCTGGAAGGCCGGATCGAGGACTGGGCGGGGGCAGAACGGGCCAAAGGCAATGAGGTCACTTTCGGCACGCTGCGGTTCGAGGGGTTCCCCTTCGCAATGAGCATCCTGGCGCCGGACATCCTCTACCGGCGGAACCGGGAGGCGGTGGTCGAAACGATAACGGCCGACCGGCTGCGGCTCTCCGCCAGACCCTGGTCCCCGCTCGATCTGACGCTGACGGCGGAGAACGGCCTGACAGCGGTCCAGAAGGCCCCGGCGCAAGGCACAACGGTGACGCTGACATCGGCGCCGGACACCATGATCAATGCCCGGTTCTACAGCTCCGGCGTGCTGGAGCATGCCCGGCTGGACGCCGCCGGCGGACGGCTGGTCTCGCAACGGGACGGTGATCCCACGGGACCGCGCGAAGCCGCCCGACTCGGCGCGACCGTTGCGACACTGGATCAGGCCGACAGCATCGTCAGCCATGCGGACGCGGCGGCCGTCGTCAGTATCACCGCAAACCGCGTCGAGACGCCTGCCCTGAAGCAGCTCGGCACGGCTGCGGACCATGCAAGGCTCTCTCTCGAGGCGACATTGCGCGGCGCATTGTCCGGAACCGGCGCGCAGGATCTTGCCCTCTGGCGGGATGCGGGCGGGACGGTCGATATCGACCGTTTCACACTGTCGTTCGACCCGGTGGCGCTGAGACTGAACGCGACGCTTGCGCTGGATCAGCTGCTCCGACCGGAAGGCGCGGGCACCCTGGAGATCAAGGGGTTCGATGAAGCCATCGAAAACCTTGTGAGCGTGGGACATCTGACGCGGGATGCGGCGGAAGTTGCCCGGCTGGTACTCGGTGCCTTCAGCCGCACCAGCAACACGGACGCAACACGGGTTGTCAGCATGCCGGTCTCGGCGCAGGACGGGCGCGTGAGCGCCGGTCCCTTCACCCTATTCCGGTTTTCCGCCTTCTGAGCCCGCGTCCTTCTCACTGGAACCCGGTCCGCCCCAGGGGTTGGTGCCCTCCTGGTGCGCCTCGACAACACTGCGCCGGACTTCCCGCGTACGTTCGAAGAACTCAAAGAGCTTGTCGCCCTCACCCCACCGGATCTGCCGCTGCAAGGCGGTCAGATCCTCGGTGAAACGCTGCAGCATCTCCAGCACGGCTTCCTTGTTGTTCAGGAAGATGTCGCGCCACATGGTCGGGTCCGAACCGGCGATCCGGGTAAAGTCCCGGAAACCGCCGGCGGAGAACCGGATCACGTCCTGCCGCTCCTGCTCTTCCACATCGAAGGCCGTGCCGACGATTGTGTAGGCGATCAGGTGAGGCAAATGGGAGGTCAGCGCCAGCACCTTGTCGTGATAGGCCGCATCCATCACCTCGACGATGGCGCCGACGCGGGACCATAGCGCCTCGACTTTCGCCGTGGCCGCGGGGTCGACACCCTCTTCCGGCGTCAGCAGCCAGAAGCGACCCCGGAACAGCTCCGCAAACCCGGCATCGGGGCCGGATTTCTCCGACCCGGCGACCGGGTGCCCGGGAACGAAATGAACCCCTTCCGGAACCAGCGGCGCAACGTCACGCACCACCGCCATTTTCACCGAGCCGATATCCGTCAGAACCGCGCCCTGCTCCAGAGACGGCGCAATCTCGGCCATGATCCCGGCATAGGCTCCGACCGGCGCGCACAGCACGACACCGTCGGCGCCGGTGACGGCCTCTCCGGCGCTCTCGTGCACACTGTCGACAATGCCAAGCTCCAGCAGCC
>NZ_CAXBDC010000185.1:0-4001 GCF_963974195.1 uncultured Nisaea sp. | reverse complement strand
ACCAGCATGTCGGGCTTACGGGAGGACCGAAAACAGGGCGGATCCTCGCTCAACTTATCGGCGGCAAAAAGCCGAACATCGATTTAACGCGTTACTCTCCCTCACGCTTTGGCGGGTGAGGGGGGTATGACTGGCCGAACAGGGTCATAAACTGGGAGACTTCAGATGAAAAAACTAACAACAGCACTTGCCGCGGCGGCGTTCGCGGTTGCCGGTTCCGCCGGTGCCATGGCCGAGAAGTGGGATATGCCGATGGCGTATTCCGGCTCCAACTTTCATTCCGCCACGGGCGCCGAGTTCGCCAAGTGCGTGACGACCGGGACCGGCGGCGATATCGAGATCGTGACGCACCCGTCCGGCTCCCTCTTCAAGGGCAACGACATCAAGCGCGCGGTGCAGACCGGCCAGGCGCCGATCGGCGAGCGCCTGCTGTCCGCGCACCAGAACGAGAATGCGGTGTTCGGTTTCGACTCGATCCCGTTCCTCGCCACCTCCTTCGACGATGCGGCCAAGCTCTGGAAAGCGGCGAAGCCGACGCTTGAAAAGGTTCTGGCCGACCAGAACCTGGTGCTGCTCTATGCCGTTCCGTGGCCGCCGCAGGGTCTCTACTTCAAGAAGGAAGTGAACTCTGTTGCCGACATGAAGGGCATCAAGTTCCGCGCCTACAGCAACGCCACCGCACGTCTTGCCGAGCTGACCGGCATGCTGCCGGTGCAGATCGAGGCGGCCGAGATCAGCCAGGCTTTCGCCACCGGCGTTGCCGAATCCATGATCTCCTCCGGCTCGACCGGGTATGACCGCAAGGTCTGGGAAAGTCTGACCCATTTCTATGAGGTCGATGCCTGGCTGCCGCGCAACTACGTGATGGTGAACGGCGATGTCTGGAAGGGCCTCGACGATGCCAAGAAAGGCGTTCTGCGCGGTTGCGCCGAGCTGGCCGAATATGCCGGCAACTGGCGTGCGGTCGAATATACCCAGTTCACCCTGAACGGTCTCAAGGCGAACGGCATGACCGTCGGTCCGGCAAACGACACCCTGAAAGCCGAGCTGCGTGAAATCGGTGTGACCATGACCAATGAATGGCTGAAGGACGCTGGCGCCGAAGGCAAGGCCATCGTCGACGCTTTCAAGGCAATGCAGTAACTCCTCATCTGGCGGCCGGGGGCGGGTTTCCCGCCCCCGGTTTGTTTTGATCTGATGCTCCGGTCCGCTGGTTCGTTCGTGCGGGCCGGACACGTGTCACCTTCCGAGGAGACCTCATGGTTTTTCTGGCAAAACTCAGGGTCGGGCTGGACCGGCTTTATCTCATTTCCGGCGCGATTGGCGCAGTGTTCCTGATCGCCATTCTGAGCCTGATCGTGCTGCAAATGCTGGCGCGCTGGACCGGTGAGGTGTTTCCGGGGGCAGCTGAATATGTCGGCTATTGCATGGCGGCCGCCTCGTTCTTCGCCTTTGCCCACACCTTGCAGCGCGGCGCGCATATCCGTGTCTCGATGCTGCTGAATGTGATGCCCGCCACTGTCCGCCGCCTGCTCGAAATCTGGTGTTTCGCGATCGGCACGGCGCTCGGCTGGTATTTCGTCTGGTATGCGGTGAAATTCGTTTTCTGGTCCTGGAAGTTCAAGGATATCAGCCAGGGACAGGACGCCACGCTGCTCTGGATGCCGCAGACCGGGATGGTCATCGGCGCGGTCATCCTGGCGATCGCCCTGACCGATTTTCTCATTCACATGGTCTTCACCGGCCGACACCGGATCGAGCACGAGACGGTGGATTCCCCCGCGGAGTAGGGCATATGGAAGATATCTCGATTATTGCCCTGTTCCTGTTCGTCCTGTTCCTGCTTCTGGGCACGGGCGTCTGGATCGGGCTGGCTTTGCTCGGCGTCGCCTTCGTCGGCATGGAGCTGTTCACCACGCGTCCGGTGGGCGATGTGATGATCACCACCGTCTGGACCCACTCCTCGTCCTGGACGCTTGCCGCCCTGCCGCTGTTCATCTGGATGGGGGAGGTGCTGTACCGCACGCGCCTGTCGGAGGACATGTTCAAGGGTTTGGCGCCCTGGCTGGCGAAACTGCCCGGCGGGTTGATTCACACCAATATCGTTGGCTGCACTGTCTTCGCGGCGGTTTCCGGCTCTTCGGCGGCAACGCTGACCACGGTCGGCAAGATGTCGATCCCGGAGCTGCGCAAGCGGAACTATCCGGAAAAGGTGGTGATCGGGACACTGGCCGGCGCGGCGACGCTCGGCCTGATGATCCCGCCGTCGCTGACCCTGATCGTCTATGGCGTGACCATCAACGAGTCGATCACCAAGCTGTTCATCGCGGGCATTGTCCCGGGCATCGTGCTGGCCGCCATGTTCATGGCCTATGTCGCGATCTATTCGAAAGTCTCGAAGGATTATCATCCCGACGAAGAGCAGGGGATGAGCTTCGCCGACAAGGTGAAGAACTCACGTTTCCTGATCCCGGTCTTCTGCCTGATCGCGGTGGTCATCGGGTCGATGTATCTCGGCCTTGCCACGGCGACCGAGGCGGCGGCATTCGGTGTCATCGGCTCGCTGATCCTGGCGGCAAGCCAGAGGTCTCTGAGCTGGAAGACGTTCCTCGAAAGCCTGATGGGGGCAACCCGGACCTCGGCCATGATCGCGCTGATCCTTGCCGGTGCATCCTTCCTGTCGCTGGCGATGGGCTTCACCGGCCTGCCGCGCGGGCTGGCCAATCTGATCGCCGACATGAATCTCAGCCGCTTCGAGCTGCTGATGGCGCTGCTGGTCTTCTACATCGTGCTCGGCTGCTTCCTCGACGGCATCTCGTCGGTGGTGCTGACCATGGCGGTGGTGGAGCCGATGATCCGGCAGGCGGGCATCGATCTGCTCTGGTTCGGTATCTTCATCGTCGTGGTGGTCGAGATGGCACAGATCACGCCGCCGATCGGCTTCAACCTCTTCGTTCTGCAGGGCATGACGAAGCACGAGATGGGCTTCATCGCCCGCTGCGCGATCCCGATGTTCCTGATCATGGTGCTGATGGTGTTCGTGCTGATCGCTTTCCCGGAAATCGCCACCTGGCTGCCGGACAACATGCGGCAGGGGCCTTCTTGAGCGGCCTATTTACCTCTCCTGAAAAAGGCGGTCTTCGGGCCGCCTTTTTTTTATTGCCAGTCCTGCCGCTGGACGGGGACGGAGGAGCGGGTATTCTCTGGCCCCAGAAAGGTCCGGGCCGGAAGTGCACGGGCAGGGAGGACGTAATAATGGAATTTTCGACACCGCCGCACATCGCAGAACTGGCGGAAAAGACACGCAGTTTCATCGCCGGGAAGGTGATCCCGTTCGAGAGCGATCCGCGCTGGACCAGTCACGGCCCGACGGAGGAATTACGCAAGGAGCTGACGGATCTCGGCAAGGCTGCCGGGCTGTTCGCCCCGCATGCGCCGAAGGAATTCGGCGGCCTCGGCCTCGGCCATCTGGAACGCGCCTTTGTCTTCGAGGAAGCAGGCTATTCCCTGCTCGGCCCGACTGCCCTGCATTGTGGCGCGCCGGACGAGGGCAATACGCATCTGCTTGAGGTCGCCGCCAGCCCGTCGCAGCGGGAGCAGTTCCTCGCGCCGCTGGCCAAGGGGGCGCGCTCCTGTTTCGCGATGACAGAGCCGGATGGCGCCGGAGCCGATCCCTCGCTGCTCGCGACCACGGCGAAGGTCGATGGCAACGGCTATGTGATCAACGGCCGGAAATGGTTCATCACCGGGGCCGAGGGTGCGGATTTCGTCATCATCATGGCGAAGATCGAGGGCGGCCCGGCTGACGGCGGGGCGACCATGTTCATCGTGCCGAGCGACCGGGCAGGTATTCATCTGGAGACGCAGATGGACACGCTGGACAGCTCCTTTGCCGGTGGGCACTGGGAAATGCGGTTCGAAGATCTCCGGGTCGATCAGGAAGATGTGCTGGGTGAGCCCGGTGGCGGTTTCCGGCAGGCTCAGGTGCGGCTTGCACCGGC
>NZ_CAXBDC010000184.1:0-4023 GCF_963974195.1 uncultured Nisaea sp. | reverse complement strand
CTAGGGATCTTTTCAGCCGGGCGACGATCCTGATCGCCGCAAGGGACGTGCCCCCCGTCGTGAAGAAATCCATCCCGGTATCGAGTTCCGGCTGTTTCAGCACAATGCGCAAAACCTCAAGCACATCCTGCAAGTGCGCGGGCGCGGCCTCAGAGCCGTCAGCCGCATCGCCGAACAGTTTGAGTGCCAATGCCGAGGGCGTCGGTGCCGCTGCCAGATCCGCGAAGGCAAGCCCGACACCAAATGCCCGCTTCAGCCGGGCGATAAGCCGGATCGCGGCAAGCGAGGTTCCGCCGGCCGCAAAGAAATCCGTCTCCGCATCCACGCTTTCGGATTTCAGGACCGTGCGCCAGATATCCAGCAAAGCATCCAGTTTTTCCGGGTCCACTTGCACAGGCGCGGCCAGTGTCCGGGATTTTTCGCCGAGTGTTTCCCCCTGCATCAGGGCAAGCGCGCGGCGGTCTATCTTTCCGCTCCGGGTAAGTGGCAGGCTGACCAGCCTATGGAGCTGATCCGGCACCATGTGGCCCGGCAGCAATCCGGCGACAGCCTCTTTGCAGAGAGCCGCGTCTATCGTTCCCGTGACGAAGCCGATCAGCCGTTTGTCGCTTCCCTCCCCCGCCGCGATCACGGCGGCACCCTGCACGCCATCGACGGAGCGCAGCGCCGCTTCCACCTCGCCCGGCTCGATGCGGAAGCCCCGCACCTTCACCTGATCGTCGGAGCGGCCGAGATATTCGAGCGTACCGTCCTCGCGCCAATGGACGAGGTCTCCGGTCCGGTACATCCGCGCGCCGGGCTCGGCCGCGAAAGGATCCGCAAGGAAACGCTCCGCCGTCAGTTCAGGGCGCCGCCAATACCCCCAGGCCACCCCGGCACCACCGATATAAAGCTCACCCGGCATGCCTTCAGGCACCGGATCAAGTGCGCGGTCCAGCACATAGGTCCGGGTGTTCCAGATCGCCTTGCCGATGGGTTCCGCCACACCCGGCCGGCCATCGGCCTCATGGAAGATGCAGCCGACAACAGTCTCGGTCGGGCCATATTCGTTGACCAGACGCAGCTTCGGCGCTTGGTTCCGCCAGACCGCCGTCGAGGCCGTCGACAACGCTTCCCCGCCGATCACGAACATGCGGGCGCCGGAGGCCTGCGCCGCCACCGGTTTCAGCTCCGCCAGCAGATCGAGATGGGCCGGGGTCATTTTCACGAAGCCATAATCGGCCCCCGCCGCCAACTTTTCGGCCAGCGCCTCGACCGCACCTTCTTCCGGCATCAGATGGACCGGCTTCCCGGCGAACAGGGGCAGCCAGAAGGAGAGCACCGTCGCATCGAAGGCCGTCGCGGTAACCACCGCCGTGCCGTTACCGTTTTCGATTCCATAGGCGGCACCGGCCCAGGACAGGTAATTCATGACACCGCAATGCGGCACCATCACGCCCTTCGGCCGCCCGGTGGAGCCCGAGGTGTAGATCATGTAGGCAAGATCGCCGGGCCGGGGCGCTTCCTCTGCCTTGGCGTTACCGCCGCCCTTGATCTTGCTGAACCCGGCGCCCTTCGCTTCGAACAATGCGGTGTCCGGCAATGCCACCGCCTCGGCGAGCTGCCGGGAGGCCGGCGCGAAGAGGATTGCCGCCGGCGCCGCATCCTCGACGATCTCCCGCAGCCGCCGTTCCGGCAATCCGACCTCGACCGGCACATAGGCCGCCGCTGCCCGCAGACTGCCGAGCATCGCCACCGGCAAACCGATTGAGCGCGGCAGCAGGATCAGCACCCGGCCGCCGCGCCCGATCCCGGCAGCGGCAAGCTGTCCGGCCAGCACCGAGGCCGCGCTGGTGAGTTCGGAAAAAGTCAGGCTGCCATCGGATGCACTGACCGCCAGCGCGTCCGGAACCCCGGCCGCTGCCGCAAAGACCGCCGCGTCGACCGTTTCCTCCCGGACTGGCATAACGGGTCCGGTGCCGAGCGTTTTCAGCGCCTCTGTCTCGGGCTCGTCAAGCAAGGCAAAACCCGACAGCGCCTGGTCATTTCCGGTGCACAGCCATTCCAGTGCCCGGCGGAACCGGTCCGGCATGGCGCGGGCAACCGCATCCGGCAAGACGCCGATTGCATAATCAAACCCGGCCCGAATGCCGTCCCCGTCCCGCACCATGGACATCATCAGATCGAACTTGGCCGTGCCCCGGTCGCACTCGAGAATTTCCAGCGTCAGTCCGGGCAGACCCGGCGGGGCAATCCCCGCATCGTCGAAATTGAAGAAGCAGCGCACCGCCGGAAGCTCCTCGCTCCAGCTCTCGGCGAGGCCGCGCATGATCTGTTCGAACGGAATGTCCCGGGCATCCAGCGCATCCACGACCGCGTGCCTGATCGCGCCAAGGTAATCCGTGCGGCTCTTCGCCGGGGAAAGGTCCGCCGCAATCGTCACCGTATTCACGAAACAACCGGCCGTGCCGTGCAACTCGCTCCGGTCCCGAAGGGCGACGGGCGTGCCAAGAGCCAGACGGTCACGATCCGCCAGACGGCCGATCACGAGGGCATAGGCTCCTGCCAGCAAGGCATAGAGGCTGACCCCGGCCACCCGTGCCGCCTCTTCCGCCCGGGCCACCGTTGGGCCATCGAGCATGAAGGGCACCATCTCGGCACCGTTATCCCCCTCTCCTTCAGGCAGCAATCCGGGGCGCGGCGGCAAACCAAGACCATCACCGAGAGCCGCCAGACGGTGAATGGCGGCATTTCGCAGCGCTTCCGCTTCCGGCTTTTCAAGCTGCTCCTGCTGCCAGGCGCCCCAGTCCGCATACTGCAGGTCCGGCTCCGGCAAGTCCGGCACGCGGCCCGTGCTGTAAGCCGCATAGGCCTTGGCGAGTTCGTCCAGCAGCAACCGGACAGTCCAGCCATCGACCGCGATGTGATGGAACACCAGTACGATCGCCCCCGCATCCTGCCCGGCGGAGATCAGAACGGGATGCAATGGCAGATCGGCCTTCAGGTTGAAGACATGCCCGGAGATCGACCGTGCGACGGCTTCCAGCCCGGACGGGTCCGTGACGGATGACAGCGTCAGCAGGTCCGGCGCCGTCTCGGTAATCGCCTGCACCGGTCCGTCCGGCTCGTCGCGATAGACCGTGCGCAGCACTTCATGCCGGTCGACCAGCCAGCGCAAGGCCGCGCGCAAGGCGCCGGCATCGATCCGGCCCGTAAAGCGGAACGCCACCGGAACATTGTACCGGGTGCTCTCCGGGGCCATCCATTGCTCGGCCAGAATGCCAAGCTGCATGGTCGAAAGCGGCAGATCCGGTTCGAGAACGAAATCCAGCCTGTCTCCTGGGCCGTCCGGGCTCATGTCAGCTCCAACCCTTTTTTACCCGAACGCCGTGCCCGGCGGGTGATTGGCCCGTCGGACGCCGCCGCATGGCTGTCCCCCGTCTCCGGGTTCAATGCATCCACGGCACGTGCCATGGCTGCCAGATTAGCCTGCTCAAACACAGCCCTGAGCGGCAGGGTGACACCGAAGCGCTGCCTGATCCGAGCGACCAGGCGCACGCCGAGCAGCGAGTGACCACCAACCGCGAAGAACCCGTCCTCCGGCCGGAATGTCCCGCCGCCGAGCAGGTCCGACCACAGTGCGGCCAGATCACGTTCGGTGTCCGTGGCATATGTCACTGGCCCCGCAGCGGCTTCCGTGTCCTCGCCCGCCGGGATCGCCAGCGCACCCCGGTCCAGCTTGCCGTTCGGCGTCAGAGGCAGACTGTCCAGCACCGCGATCCGGCGCGGCACCATCCAGCCGGGAAGCTGTTCCGCCAGAGCATCCCGCCATCCGGCTGCTGCTGCGGTAACGCCTTCCGGCAAGACCACCCAGCCATAAAGCGCCCGGTCGCCGTCCGTCTCCCGGACATCGACCACGGCTTGGTCGGCACCGGAGACCGCTCTGAGGGCCGCCTCGATCTCGCCAGGCTCGATCCGGAACCCGCGCAGTTTGATCTGCCGGTCGATCCGGCCGAGATATTCCACAGCCCCATCGGCCCGCCG
>NZ_CAXBDC010000183.1:0-4040 GCF_963974195.1 uncultured Nisaea sp. | reverse complement strand
GGGGGCACGTCCCTTGCGGCGATCAGGATCGTCGCCCGGCTGAAAAGATCCCTAGGGATCGATGTTCCGAACGATATCGTGCATCGCGGCCGCACTGCCCGGGGCATGGCGGAGCTGCTTACCGGAACGGGTACGGGGGCGGGGGACAGCGGGCCTGCTCTCCGCCTGCCGGAGGGGGAGATACCGGTGGTCTCGCCCGGGGAGGCCCAGCTCTGGCTCGATCATCAACTCGGCGGTGAGGCGAGCGCCTATGTCATGCAGGCCGCGATCCGGCTTTCACTGGACGAGCCGGAGGCGGCTCTTGCCGCTGCCTTCGCGCGGCTGGCTGAACGGCATCCGGTGCTGCGATCAGCCTATCCGGATGCAGGGACTGGCCCGGGGGTGCGCATTGACGCGACGGCCCGGCCGGTGATCAAGGTTGTGGACGGGGGAAGCGGCATCGATGCCGCCGTGCAGAGCGCGGCCCGGGCGGACGCGGAACGGGCTTTCGATATCGAGATCGGCGAGGTGGCACGCCTGACTTATGTTTCCGGCGGATCAGGTGCCGGTGTGCTGGCTGTGTCGCTGCATCATATCGTCTCCGACGGAACGACTTTGGGGGTGCTGCTGGGGGATCTGCTGGCGCTTCTGACCGGGCGGGCACTCGGTCCGGAGCCGAAGGCGGACTATCGCGCCTATGCGAAATGGCGCCATGAGCGGGTTGCCGAGGCCGGGCAGGCCGAAACGGATTTCTGGGTCCGGAAACTTGCCGGAGCGCCGGGTCCGCTCGATCTGCCGGCGGACCGGCCGCGAGGGCTTGATCACCAGCCGAATGGTTCCTCGGTGACAGTACGCATCGGCAAGGATCTGACGGCGCAGGCGGAAGCGATCGCCCGTTCCGAAGGCGGGACATTGCAGGGCATGCTGGTCGCGGCCTATGCGCTTTTCCTGCACCGCCTGACGGGTACAGGCGACCTTGTGCTCGGCATCCCTGTCAGCGACAGGCCCGAGGGCTTCGAGAACGTCGCGGGATTGTTCCTGAACACGCTTCCCCTGCGGCTCGGTTTTGACGGAACGGAAACGGGTGCTGGCCTACTCGGGCGGGTAAGGGAGGGCATGGCCGAGCTTTTGAGCCACGCGGACCTGCCACTCTCCCGCATTGTCGAAGCGGTGAAGCCGGAGCGTCACCAGGGGCGCACACCGCTGCTGCATAGTGTGCTGGATTGGCGCGAGGCGGCGACCGGTGACGGTCTGCCGGTTGAGCTTTTCCCGTTGCCGGTGGCAACGGCGCCGTTCGATCTTGCGGCCAGTCTCGCGAAAGAAGCTGGCGGTGATATCGTCGGCGGCCTCATTTATGACAGCACGCTGCTGGATGAAGCGACGGTGGCTGCGTGGAGCCGTTCTTTCGTCCTGTTGTTCGAAGGGTTGGTCGAGGGACTGGAGCAGCCGGTCGGCGCTCTTGCGGCGGTGGGGGCAGAGGATCGCGACCGGTCCATTCTGGAAGGCCCGGCACCGGAGCCGCTTCCGGATCTGGCGGCATTGCTCGAAGACGCATTGGCGAAACATGCGGCCTTGCCCGCACTCGAGTATGGCGGGGACGTAATCACCTACGGTGCGCTGGCGGAGCAGGCACGTTGCGATGAAAGCGGCCCGGTGGCGATCATTGCGACGGATGATCCGGTGCGCCGGGTGATGGATGCTCTGGCGGCACTGCGCGCGGGCCACATTCTCGCTCTGATCGACCCGGCTCTGCCGGAGGCTCGCCAGGCCCGTATGCGGGGCATTCTGGATGCTGTGCCTGATGGAGCCGATGGCGCCTATGTTCAATTCACCAGTGGCTCTACCGGCACACCGAAAGCGGCATTGCTTGGCCGGGAAGGGCTGGCAAACCTGATCCGGACCATCGGCCGGGACCTCTCCATTCAACCGGGCAGCCGGGTGCTGCAACTGGCGGCACCGGCATTCGATGCCTGGGTCTGGGAAGTGTTCACCACGCTGGGCTCCGGCGGCACACTCGTGCTCGCGGATCGGGAAGACCTGCAAGCGGGACCGCCCCTTGCGGCGACCCTGCGGGACCGCCGCATCAGCCATGCGACCATCACGCCATCGGCGCTGTCGGCGCTTGGCTCCGCGGATTTCCCTGACCTGAAGACGGTGGTCGCGGCGGGTGAGCCGTTGCCCGCGTCGCTTGCCGGTCTCTGGGCACCGGGACGCCGCCTGTTCAATGCCTATGGTCCCTGCGAGACGACAGTCTGCGCCACGCATGGTCTCTGTGAGGCCGGTCGCTCGCCTGATATCGGGACGCCGATTGCCGGTCTCTCGGTAACGATTACGGACATATACGGCCAGCCCGCTATACCGGGGGCGGCCGGCGAAATCCTGATCGGCGGGGTTGGCGTGGGGCTTGGCTATATCGGTGATACAGAGCGCTCCTCCGAGCGCTTTATCGAAGGCTCGGATGGCGTGCGCTGCTACCGCACCGGAGATTTCGGCCGGGTCAACAGTGACGGCCGCATCCAGTTTGTCGGCCGGGATGACCGGCAGGTGAAAGTCCGGGGCGTGCGTATCGAACTTGACGAGGTCGAGCATGCGCTGCGTGCCGTGCCGGGTGTGGAGCAGGCGGCCGTGATCACGGCGCCCGATGCGGATGGCCGTCCGGCGCTGGCTGCCTGGATCACCGGCCCTGCCGCCACTGCCGCGGGATACGTGCGGGAGGCCTTGGCCGGGCGTTTGCCGGAAACCATGCTGCCCGCTTACCTCACCGTGCTAGATGCCATGCCGATGACGGCGACGGGCAAGATCGACCGGAACGCGTTGAGCCTGCCAAAGACAGCGGTCAGTGCGGCCGGAGACGCTCCCCGGTCTGGTCTGGAAGCGCAGATACTCGATGTTTTCCGTGAGGTTCTCTCATTGCCAGTCCTGCCCGGACGGGAGCAGAATTTTTTCACGCTCGGCGGTCATTCGCTTCTCGCGGTCCGCCTTGCGGCTCGTCTGGGTGACCAGACCGGCCGCCGTCTGCCTTTGCCGCAGGTCTTCGCAAACCCGACGGCGGCGGGGCTCGCCCGTCTCATCGAAGCCGGGACGGGGCTTGCTGCAAAATGCACGCTCCGGACCCTTCGCGAGGGGGCGAAACCGGCCGGGTTTCTGATTCATCCGGTCGATGGTTCGGGGCTGGTCTACAGTCTGGTCGCCGGCGAATGGCAGCAGGATCGCCGCCTTGTCGCGGTTGAACAGGGATGCGGGTTCTATAGCTTGGCGGAGCAGGCGGAGGTCTATGCCATGGCGATCGCCGGAGCGGGCGGCGGTACGGAGCCTGTCCATCTGGCGGGCTGGTCGCTCGGCGCCGTGCTTGCGGCCGCAATCGCGGAAAGGTTGCGTGAACGTGGCCGGGATGTGAGGCTGGTGCTGATCGATGCCGCCGCACCGGGGCACGAGGCCGACCGGGCGGAGATCGACGCGGCTGATATTGCCGCTGCCGCCGCCGAAGCCGGCGCGGATGAGGCAACTGTCGCCCGGGCACGTGATAATGTCCGCATTGCCGGGGCGCATCGTTTTGCATCCACGGCTGGTGCGGCGGCTCTGATAAGGGCTGCGGGCACCGAACGGGGCACGATGGATGATGCGTTGGGCTGGTCGTCAATATTTAACCAGGTGGCCGTCGAAACGGTCGCGGGGACGCATCAGACTTTGTTGCGGGAAGGCAATCTCGCGGCATTGGCACAATCGATAGAACGACTTTGGCACGAACAGGGGAGCAAGGGGCATGGCTGAGATCGACGGATCCGTCCGGCGGCTGTTTGACGGCGAGGATTTCGCCGTCATCGTGGAGCCGAACGGCGAGAGCGGCAGCGCGCCAGCATGGGTGTCCGGTAATCTGCCCGCGATCGAGGCGCTGGCGCGGGAACACCCCGTTGTCGTATTGCGCGGTATCGGAATTTCGGCGGAAGCGGATTTCCCCGCTGTCCGGGATCTGCTGGTGGGACGGCCGGCACATTATGTCTATCGCTCGACCCCGCGCACCGAAGTGCTCGAAGGCATCATGACGGCGACCGAATATCCGG
>NZ_CAXBDC010000182.1:0-4181 GCF_963974195.1 uncultured Nisaea sp. | reverse complement strand
CGGTCGAGTTCATCATGGATGAGGACGGTGCCTTCTATTTCATGGAGATGAACACCCGCCTGCAGGTCGAGCATCCGGTGACCGAGGCAATCACCGGCGAGGATCTTGTCGCCTGGCAGATCCGGGTGGCCGAAGGCGGAACGCTGCCGCTTGCGCAGGACCGGATTTCAACGTCGGGTCATGCGCTTGAAGTGCGGATCTATGCCGAGGATCCGGAACGCGAATTCCTGCCGCAGACCGGACGGCTGGGCCGTCTGGCCTTCCCGGAGGAAATGGACGGGGTGCGGGTGGATACCGGCGTCGCCGAGGGCGATTCTGTCAGCGTTCATTACGACCCGATGATCGCCAAGCTGATCACCCATGGCCGGGACCGGGCGGAGGCTCTGCGCCGTATGTCGCGGGCGCTCGGGCAGGTTCGGATTGCCGGGCTGGCGAACAATGTCCCTTATCTGAAGCGAATCATCGAGCACCCTGCTTTTATCGCTGGCGGAGTCGATACGCGCTTTATCGAAACCTATCGCGAAGATCTTGCCGCCGGTGGAGCCGGGGAGGCGGCAAGCATGCCGCTGCTTGCCGCTGCGGCTCTTCTGGAAGCGGACCGTCTGGACGTGGTGCGGCAAGCCCGCCTTGGCGGGGATCCCTATTCGCCATGGGCAATGGCGTATGGCTGGCGCCTGAATGACAATCCCCAGCACGGGGTGACGCTGCTGCAGGGGGCGGACGAGCTGTTATTGCTCTACCGCCTTGAGGCCGGAACCTACGTGTTCGAACAAGGGGAAAAGCAGGTCCGGATTGGCGTATCCCTGCATCAGGACGGGCGCCTGGAGGCCCGGATTGACGGGGTTACGCTCCATGCCGAGGCCGCCTTCGACGCTGGCACGGTGACGGTCTTTTACGACGGTACGGCGCATCGCTATGTTTTGAAAACGGCACTGGCTTCCGGAGCCGAGGCCGGGGAAGATTCCGGCCACGTCGCCGCGCCGATGCCCGGCAAACTGATCGCGGTCCATGTTGCCGAAGGCGCGGAAGTCGCCAAGGGTGATCCGTTGATGGTGCTGGAAGCCATGAAGATGGAGCATGTGATCAGGGCCCCGGATGACGGTGTTGTCGCGGCATTGCATTACGGGCCCGGCGATCAGGTCGAGGAGGGGGCGGATTTGCTGCTCTTCGAGACGCGTATCGCTGACTGATCGGCAAGGGCCTGCCTGGCGGGTCGTCTGGTCGCTTTCCCGCCTGTTCAGTTGAAGAGTTTTTCGATGTCGCATTTGCAGCCCCGCCACCTGATTCTCCTGCCGGTTTTTGCCTTTGCTGGCTGGCTGGCCTTATTTCCGCCTGCGGGCATGCCGGACGGCGCGGCGCCCGCGGGAGCACTGGTTGTGCTCTGTATAGGGCTCTGGGCAACGGGGGCCATTGCCGAGCATCTGGTGGCGATGCTGCTGTTCTTCCTCGCCATGGTGTTTTCCGTCGCGCCGCCGGAAGTCGTGTTCTCCGGATTCGCCTCGGGTGCTTTCTGGCTTGTTCTGGGCGGCCTGATCATCGGGGCGGCCGTGGATGTCACCGGCCTTGGCAAGCGTCTGGCCCGGGCCATCACTGCCCGTATTTCCGGTGGTTACGGCGCGGTCATTACCGGGATCGTCATTGTTTCTGTTGTGCTGATCTTCCTGATGCCGTCGACCCTGTCGCGAATCGTCCTGTTGATGCCGATCATGACCGCTTTGGCCGACCGGCTCGGCTATCCGGCGGGCAGCAAGGGGCGGAACGGCATGGTGCTGGCGATGATTCTTACCTCCTATCTCTGCTCGGTCGGTGTGCTTCCGGCGAATGTGCCGAACAATGTGCTGGTTGGTGCGGCGGAAACGTCGCACGGCGTGCATATCCGCTATTTCGACTATTTGCTGCTGCATTTCCCGGTGCTTGGCGCGGTCAAGGCGGTGGTGATTGCCCTGCTGCTGACCTGGATGTTCCGCGAGCCCGGCCATGCGGATGCAGCGGAGCAGGAAGACATGCGCGGGAACTGGTCGGGCATGAGCCTTTCCGAGCGAAAGATGGCGCTCTATCTCGCCGCCGCGCTGGTTTTCTGGTCGACGGACGCGGTCCATGGTGTTTCGGCCGCCTGGGTGTCGCTTGGTGTGGGCGTGCTTTGCCTGATGCCGGGGGCGGGGCTGGTGTCCGCTGAAGTTTACCGGCAAAAAATATCCCTCAATCCGTTGATCTATATCGCCGGTATTCTTGCCGTCGGTGCGCTGGTCTCGCAGTCGGGACTGGGCGGATGGATTGGCGAGAAACTGATCGCGACTGCCGGTCTTGCGCCGGGGCAGCCGGCCCAGAATTTCGCGACCATTGCCGGTATCGGCACCCTGATGGGGATGATTTCCACCATGCCGGCCGTGCCGGCCGTCCTGGCACCTCTCGCGGATCAGGTGGCGGAGGCAAGCGGCTTTCCGGTGTTTCTCGTGCTGAATCTGATTGTCGTCGGTTTTTCGACGGTGATTCTGCCGTACCAGGTGCCGCCCTTCATCATCGGCATGCAGCTTGGGGGCGTGCCGATTCGGGTTGGTGCGCGGGCATGCTTCTTTCTGGCCATCGCATCGCTTGGCTTGATTCTGCCGCTGGACTTCGCTTGGTGGTGGCTGCTCGGTATGTTTGGCTAGGTCTACATGACCGCCAGACAGCAAGCCCCGGACCCAGCGGACAACAGCCATGCCTCTTAATCTGATCAAGCTTTGCGTCGGGATCGAGACGGTGGAGCAGCTGGAGCACTATCGCGCGGAGCAGGTCCGTCATGCGGAAGCATCCGGTGTGGAGCCGGTCAGCACACACCGTACCCGATCCTTTCCGCGCCGGGCGGAGGAGATACTGGAAGGCGGCTCGCTCTATTGGGTCATCAAGGGGCAGGTCCGTGCCCGCCAGCGGATAGAGCGTCTGGACGAAGTCGAAATGGGGGAAGGGGGACGGCCGCATTGCGGCATCGTCCTCGACCCGAAGGTCGTCCGGGTGGTGCCCCGCCCGCAGCGGGCCTTTCAGGGCTGGCGCTATCTGGAAGAAGCAAACGTTCCGCAGGATCTTTATGAGGCGGGCGGTGATATAGACGCTGCCATGCCCGATGAGATGCAGGCGGAACTCCGGCGACTCGGCATCCTGTAACGGTTACGGGACACCGGTCAGCCGAAGACCGTTACTCGGTTGTTGTCATGTATCGCGTGTCGTCAAGACGGGGCCGGTGCCGGAGGGGCGGATCGGGGCAGGGCGCTTTTTTCGGCCAGCGGGTTGGCCGGCGCGACCGTGAAATCGATATTTGTCCCGCCTGTCGTACGGCTTTGCAGGGTGATCGAGGCGATGCGGTCGCCGCGGGAATAGGTCATGGTGCTGATGGCAGACCTGACGCTGGTGATTTTTATCCATCCGAAGCGCGGCATTTCCCGTTCATAGAAGGCATACATGTCCGGCATTTTGTGCCCGACAGTAAGGGCAAGACGGCCGATCCAGCCTTCCTCGGCACCAAGTACCAGCAGATTATCGAAATCAATCTCTGCGTTGGCCGGGATCGGAATGTCGCGGAATTCAGCGAATTGTGGGCCGGTGCCACGGTCCTGTTTCTGGGCGCCACCTGTTTCCGCATCCTTTTCCGAAGGCGCGCCGGTGCTTACCGTTTGGCCAAAAGGCGTGAAATTGGGGGGCACGCAGGCGCTAAGCGCCAGGACTGATCCGGTCACAAGCATGGCCAATGGAAGCGCGGCCGATCTGATTCTGCCGTGACGCCCTCTTTGCATCTCGATTATTTCCTTATTCAGAGACCCGAGCAATGGCGCTAAATTGCCGTTGACACCCTATAGGGTGTTTTTTTGCGCCATTTTTATGCTATATATAGTGCCATCAATTTTGGAGCCTGTCAGGATTTTTCGCTGTTGACAGGCCCCGTCCCGAGGTCCTATACACCGGCCCACTTCGCGGCGCCGCAGCGCTGACACGCCTCTCCAAAAAAGAGGCTTGCATCCAGCAGCGGCCTCGCCTACATTCGGGTTTCGCGAAACGTTGATCGTCTTCGCGGCTTCCAAAGACGGGGAATATCCGGGCCGCCGGTAAGGCGGAACAGGGTTTCGTTGTCTCTCCTCTTCGGAGGAGGCGTTCTTTGACATTGTAGATATAGGAAAGGGATGCGCAGGCGGCGGGCCTGAGAGGTT
>NZ_CAXBDC010000181.1:0-4193 GCF_963974195.1 uncultured Nisaea sp. | reverse complement strand
AAGCGATCACCGCAACCGATGTCCCCCGCCTCTCCATCGTGCCGTCCTCTGTCCATCTGTCCGGCGCGGAGATCGAACTGGTCACCATGGAAGACCGGGAGTTCCGTTTGCGTGAAGCTCTGGTCCGGCATCTCGCCGCGGGCCGGAACACATATGACTATATCCTGATCGACTGCCCGCCCTCGCTTGGTCTGCTGACCCTGAACGCGCTGGTCGCGGCCGACGCGGTGCTGGTGCCGCTGCAATGCGAGTTCTATGCGCTGGAAGGTCTGAGCCAGTTGATGCGGACCATCGAGCGGATCCGGCAGGCCTTCAACCCGGATCTGGAAATCCAGGGCGTCGTCCTGACCATGTTCGACCGCCGCAACAATCTCTCCCTTGCGGTCGCCGAGGATGTACGGGAGCATTTCGGGGACAAGGTTTACCGGACGGTGATCCCGCGCAATGTGCGGATTTCGGAAGCGCCGTCTCATGGCTTGCCCGTGATTGTCTATGATATGCGCTGCTCCGGCTCGCAGGCCTATATCCATCTGGCCAGCGAGGTGATGAAGCGCGAAAGGAGCATTGCCGCGTGAGTACGGAAGAGGGCAGCGCCAAGAAACGCCGTCTCGGACGGGGGCTTGCCTCACTGCTTGGCGAGGATGGTTCGGGGACCGGTTCGGTCGACCGGATGCAGCAAAGCCGGACGGTGCCGATCGAGCATGTCCATCCGGGCCGTTTCCAGCCGCGCCGCATTTTCAATGAAGAAGAGCTCGAGGCACTGGCCGAGAGCATTCGCGAGAAGGGCGTCATCCAGCCGATCCTGCTGCGGCGGGACCCGGACCGGGACGGTACCTTCGAGATCATCGCCGGCGAACGCCGCTGGCGGGCGGCCCAGCGCGCGCAGCTGCATGAGATCCCGGCACAGATCCGCGAGTTCGATGACCGCGAAGCGCTCGAGATCGCTATCATCGAGAATGTGCAGCGCGAGGATCTCAGTCCGCTGGAAGAGGCGGAGGGCTACCAACGCCTGGTGGACGGTCACGGCCACTCCCAGTCCGATGTTGCGCAAGCCGTTGGAAAGAGCCGCAGCCACGTCGCAAACATGATGCGTCTCCTGGCACTACCGTCTGAAGTCAGAATGCACCTTGAGTCGGGGGATATTTCCGCCGGTCATGCCCGGGCCCTGCTGACGGCGGAGCATCCGGCGGCACTGGTTTCGGAAGTTGTCCGGCGGCATCTCAATGTGCGCGAGACCGAGCGTCTGGTGCAGAAGGAGAAGCAGCCGGCCTCTTCCTCGGCGCCGCGTCAGCCCCGGCAGAAAAAGTCGATCGAGAAAGACGCGGACACCAGGGCGCTTGAAAGGGATCTCTCGGAGAAGCTCGGCCTGCATGTGGAAATCGCGGCAGGCGTCGACGGTCAGTCCGGCGCGGTGATGATCCAGTATGAGTCCCTGGAGCAACTGGACTCTCTGCTGGCGATCATGAGCGCGCCGCGCACGGTCTCGGCCGACATGAGCGCACCGGCCATGTCCGGGTTTCTGGCGGACGTTCCGGATTATGATCAGGAGACGGCGGACGAGATTGCCGATGCCGATGGCAATTCCATCGACTTCAGCGACCTGATGAAAGAGGACGATACGGTAAAACCGGTCTGAGCCGGTTTATCGCGACCCTCTAGGACGCCCTCTGGCGGCACTGTAAGCAAGTCCCAGCAGGGTCTGCCCCGCAACAGACAGATCCGGCGTTCCTGTGGACTTACAGAGCGTTTCAGCCTCCGAGAGCCTGGTCAAAGCAAGCCGAAGCCGCTGAATTGGCCAGGATCGGAGCTGCGCCATGAAGGCTGGCTTCACGGCGAAGAATATTGGCGGCCTCAGTTTCTGCACGGCCTGATCCGCATTGTCGCCCGCAGCCATATGCGAGGCGGCCCGGTGCAGGCGCTGAAAGTGCCGGATCGCCGCCCTGAGGACACCTACCGGATTGAGCCCGTCCGCATAGCCGCGCCGGAGCAGGCGGTCGGCCGCCGCGATATCACCGCTGGCCACGGCGACCGCGATCTGGTCCAGGGCGAGGGCGCTGCTGTCCCCGACCATGCTTTGCGTATCCTCGAGATTGGCTTCACCGCCTTTGCCGACATAGAGCGCCAGCTTCTCCAGCTCGGACCGCGTGACCCGGCGGTCGCCGCCCAGATGCTCCATCATGTAGGCATGGGCATCCGGTGTGGCCCGGACCTCGAAGGAGCCGAGCGTCTCGCGGATCACCGCGTCAAGGCCCGCCCCGCTGTCGAGATAGCAGGGGATGGCAGCCGCATTTTTGCTTGTCTCGAAAAGTTTACGAAGTTTCGAGCGGGCTTCGAGAGCGCCGGCCTCGATGATGATCATGCTGTCGCCGGTCTCTGCATTCAGCGCCAGCTCGGCCGCGGCGGTCACCGTATCGGTCGCGCCACGCAAGCGGACCAGCCGACGTCCGCCGGTCAGGGAAATAGCGGCGGCCTCATCGGCGATCCGGCTTGGCTCGTCTTTCAGGGCTTCCGGCGTAAGGTCCGCGACCTGAAACGGGTCGGACAGGTCCTCGACGATGGTCTTGCCGATTTTATCGGAAACTTCGCGGACCTGACCGCCATCGGCGCCATAGATCAGAACGGCTCCGACGCTGTCCGACGGGCGGCGGATGAAACCGGCAATCTCATTCGATTTCAGCTTCATTGCCTGCCCGGATTAGCTGCCGCGAATACGATTGAAATAGAGTCCGAGGCGAAGCCGGATATCCTCGCCGATCTCGTCGGCGGCCCGGCGCCGCGCATCCTTTTCCGCCGCGAGAATGGCGAAATCGGAATCCACCCGGTTGAAGGTCGTGGTGGACTCGGCCTGGCCCTGGTTTACCGGCTGGCCGGTGGTCAGATCCACCAGAGTGAAATTCGCAACAAACCGGACCTTGGAAAAGGTCGAGGTGGAATCCTTCAGGATCACAAGGTCCGAGCGGTTTTCGGTCAGGCTGACATCAAGCCGGTAACGCGCCTGGGCCGGTACGCCCCGGGGTGTCAGCTTGTCCTGCAGGCTGTTGCGGAGCAACTGACCGGCGCGGTTGGCGATCGGGGAGATCTTGATCGCCGACAGGTCGGCCGTCACGCTGCTGTTTGCGTTGCCGGGGCTGCGCGTGCCGTAAACCGGCTGGAATCCGCAGGCGCCAAGCGTCAGCAGAACAAGAAGGACGAGGGCTGTTCGTGATCTAGGCAACGATATTCACAATCTTGTTCGGCACCACGATCACACGACGCGGCGCTTTGCCTTCAAGGATCTTCTGCACATTCTCGACAGCCAGGGCCGCTTCCTCGACCAGCGCCTTGTCCGCATCGCGGGCCACCTCGATGGTGCCGCGCAGCTTGCCGTTCACCTGAACGCCGATGGTCAGGGTGTCGTCAGTGACGAGGGCTTCATCATAATCCGGCCACGGCCGGTCCGTCAGCATGCCGTCACCACCGAGCTGCAACCAGAGTTCTTCGGCGATATGCGGGACCATGGGTTCAATCAGCCTGACCAGCGTTTCGTAGCCAAACCGGCGTGCCCAGGCCGAACCATCATCGTCGCCATCGAGTTCTGCAAGAGCGTTGCTGAGTTCGCGTACCTGGGCGACGGCGGTGTTGAAGCGGAACCGCTCGACGGCCTCTTCAATTGCCTTGATCGCCTTATGTGTTGCGCGCTCGGCCGCTTCCGCAGCCGGGCCAATGCCGGCAGGACGGGCTGTGCCATGCGGGGCGAAGGGTTTCGCGGGTTCGGTGATCAGACGCCAGAGGCGGCTGAGATAACGCCAGGCACCATCAACGCCGGACTCTGACCACTCAAGATCCCTTTCCGGCGGAGAGTCCGATAGCATGAACAGGCGGGCTGTGTCTGCCCCGTAGGCGCCGATGATGTTTTCCGGATCGACCACGTTACGCTTCGACTTGCTCATCTTCTCGATGCGGCCGGTCTTGACCGGCGCACCGTCCTTGATCGTGATGTAGCCGCTACCTTCCTTACGCACCTCGGTCGGGAACAGCCAGGCGCCGCTCTGATCCTTGAAGGTCTCGTGACAGACCATGCCCTGGGTCATCAGGCCGGCGAACGGCTCGTCAAGATCGAGGTAGCCGCACTTGTTCAGCGCGCGGGTGAAGAAGCGTGAATAGAGCAGATGCAGGACCGCATGCTCGATGCCGCCGATATACTGATCCACCGG
>NZ_CAXBDC010000180.1:0-4207 GCF_963974195.1 uncultured Nisaea sp. | reverse complement strand
TATACGACCCACCCCGACAAACCGTCAAACACTTATTTGCAAAAAAATGACGCTCACTGAAAAAAACAGCACGAACTCCCGGATTTCCGCCATTTTCACGATCAGGTTTTCGGAACGGCCACCCCGACCCCTTCCGAACAGGCCTCACCGCCGGCCCCTGGCAATCTGTTTTGAGTCTCATTCCGGCGGGCCTATTGCCGCCTCCGCCCGGAGCCGGGCCAGGAATCAAGATTTGGGAAACAGCACGCGAGGAACAGACGCTGGAAAACCGGTCATGCGATATGCATGCCCCCCCGCCAGAACCATCGTCAACGATCCCTCTGTCTTATGGGGAGCATATCCGCCCCGGACCGGGCGGCCACAGACAGAGATGCCAGCCCCTTCCTATTAGGTGCCCTTACAGGCGTATTCGCCCCCCTGTCACCGGCGGACATATAACTGCCGCCCCACCGAATGGTCCATGTTCACAAGCGCCCCTTTATCCATACCTATAAGAGACATGGAGATGGCCAGCGTTAATGGCCTCAAGCCCGGCAGGTATCCTTGCTGTGACAGCCGCACCGCCAAACCGTGGCCTGGCAAGCGACTCCTCCTGATCCGGCGCGACAAAATAGTGACTTCCGGACAGCAAAAACTCGGGCTATAGCTGACTTTAGAGCCTCGCGCAGTCGCAGCACTCTATGCGCGATCTCCACAATACCTCTTCCCGATTTAATTTTTCGCTTTAAGTTTGCACCATCAGGGCACTGATTCAATTGCAGTTCATCTTGACTTCGAAACCCGTTCGCAACAGAATCTCCCGAAATATCTTACAATTCGGGATTGGCTTCATGAAACAACGGGCTCGCCCACGTTCGGCTCTCATCGCTGGCGTTCTCGGCTCCGTTCTGCTGGCCGGTATCGGCGGGTTCGCAATGTTCGGGACCGTTGGCGGCCCGGACACCGATCCCACCACTGCTGATGCATCCAGCGAAACCAGCTTCACCATCCCCTCTCCCGAAGACAGTGCGCCGGCACTCGAGACCCGCGCGGTCAAGGTAGAGCGTGGCGATACCCTGATGAAGCTGCTGACCAAGAACGAGGTCGACCGCCGGGAAGCCCATGCCGCCATCGAGGCGCTGACCGAGGTCTATGATCCCCGCCGCATGCAGATCGGCCAGCTGTTCGAATTGTCGCTGGAAGATCCGGCGGATACGAAAACCTCTCCCAGCCTGGTCTCTCTTTCCTTCAAGGCAGATCCGGTCCGCACCATTCAGGTGCGCTATACCGATGACGGCGCCTACAAGGCCGACGTCAAGGAAAAGGCCCTGCAGCGCGGCGACGCGTTCGGCGCGGGCGTGATCGGCAGCAGTCTCTATGAAGCAGCCGTCGATGCGGGCATCCCGGTCGCCGTACTGCACGACATGATCCGGATCTTCAGCTTCGATGTCGACTTTCAGCGCGATATCCAGAAGGGCGACCGGTTCGAAGTGCTTTATGACGAACAGCGCACCAGCGACGGCACCCTGGTCCGGACCGGCAACATCACTTACGCGGCAATGACGCTCTCCGGCAAGGAGCTGGCCTATTACCAGTACACCCCGAAAAGCGGCGTGACCGATTATTTCGACCGCAAGGGCCAGTCCGTGCGCAAGACGCTGATGCGCACCCCGGTGAACGGCGCCCGTCTGTCATCCGGTTTCGGCAAGCGCAAGCATCCGATCCTGGGCTTCACCAAGATGCATCGCGGCACCGATTTCGCCGCGCCGCGAGGCACCCCGATCATGGCGGCCGGCGATGGCGTCATTGATTATATCGGCCGCAACGGCAGCTACGGCAATTACATCCGCATCCGCCACAACAGCACCTACAAGACAGCCTATGCCCACATGTCCGGCTTCAAGCGCGGCCTGACCAAGGGCGCACGGATCAAGCAGGGCGAGACGATCGGCTATATCGGCACGACCGGCCGCTCCACCGGCCCGCACCTGCATTATGAAGTGCTGGAGAATGGCCGTCAGCGCAATCCGATGAGCGTGAAGCTGCCCGCGGGTGAAAAACTGAAGGGCCAGGAACTGAAACGGTTCGCCGCGGCCCTGCCCGCGCTGGATCAGAAGATCGCCGTTGCCCGGGATGACAACACGCTGGTTGCCGCGCAAAGCAACTGATCGTCACGGCGCTCCAGAACGCTCTTCCAGACACGATATATTCGGCATCACCGCTATTCGGCGGGGATGCCGAATAGTGCGACGACAGCACAGAACAGGGCGAGCAATACCCGCCCCGCAATCGCGTATCCCTGCCCGCCCGCTTTCGCCGTGGCGATTGCCGCGATCCCGCATTGCAGCATGTAATAGATAGCGAACGCCCTGCTCGCGAGGGCGATAACCCCGTAGATATCGGTCTCCCACAAGACCAGCGCCGAAATAAAGACCAGGACCGGATAAACCTGATGTCCGTTCAGCCGCCGGGTGGCGCCATGGGCCAGCCCCGCGCCACCGATGGCATCGGCGACAGCGGCGCTGAACTGGCTGGCAACGGCACCGAAGGTGAGCGCCAGCGGCAGCAGGGGCGAGACCAGCAAGGCCGCATCCATCACCGCCGTCTCGCCCGACCCGTCCATCGCCGCATTCATCAGCGGTGACAAGAGCGCAAAGAAGGCAACATAGATCCCGGTCGCGGCGAGCTGGGCGTACCGCATGGTCCGCACCCGCATCTCCCGGCCGAATTCCTCGCCGAGAAAGCGCGATGTCTCGAACCCCTGCACCATGATCAGCATGCCAAGCAGCACCGGCACGCTGCCCCAGTCCCCGCGCGGCTCCGGCGGCAAGACCGGTGCGCCCTCCCACAACAACCCAGCGCAATAAGCCGCAAGCGCCACCAGAAAACCGCCAATGATCGCCAGCTTCAGGGCAACCACACCGGATTCGATACGGATCACCTTCCTGATGCCGCCGGACCAGCCGAGCCAGCCAATCAGGCCAAGTAATGATGTCGCGATGATTTTCGCCATCACCGGATCGGCCGCGCCGGTCGCCTGCTTCACGACAAAGGCACCGAGCAGCGCCAGATAATAAGCGACGGAAATCACATAGGCGAAAAACAGGGTGAAGACGCTCAGTCTCTCCAGAACCGCGATGTTGCGGGGCGGCTCCGGCTGCTCCAGCAGCGGCTCGACATGCAGAATGTTGTAACGGACAGCGCCGCCGATGACCCAGGCAAAGGCGCAGAGACCGGCAATGCCCAGAATCGCGAAGCCGCCAAGCTCCCGGCCAAGCAACGGCGCCGACACCAGAAAGCCGCTGCCGATGATCGACGCCAAAGGCGCCACCATCGCCCGCCAGACCTCCGACCGGCCGATCCGGGTGAACAGGATTGCCGCGAAGAGGGCCAGGGCGGAAACCGCGAAGAAGGCTTCGATCATGAGAGGAAAGCACCGGACTGAGGATTGGAACCAGACAATACCCGTCTGCAGCAGATGCTGCCATGGATGAGCCGCCGACCTCCGGCAAACAGGGGTAGGAACACCCGGATCGCTGGCATGACCTCCGGGCGACAGATTCGTGAAACGTGTCGCAATTGGGAGAAGTTGTGACGCGGGACAGCAATTGAAATCCCGCATCTGCCCTTAAATCCGAAGAACAGCGCGATCAGGCGCCAACGGAATCTGAGGAGAGGGCGATGGCCGCGAGCATGACGGATATCCAGACTCTGGTACGGGGCTTCTCGGTCGAGACCACGCCCGGCTCCGCCGCCAAGGTGGATGATTTCGGCGCGTTGCTTCCCGCTGGAACGACCGTCAACGTGACGCACCTCCCCGGCTCCTCCATTTCAGACACCGTCGCGGTCTGCCGCAGACTGCGGACCGAGGGTATGGAACCCGTCCCCCACATCGCCGCGCGCAGCATCGAAAGCGACGCCGCGCTTGCCAATTACCTTCAGGGCCTCATCGAAGAAGCCGCCGTCACCGAGGTTCTGGTGATCGGCGGCGGTGTCGACAGCCCGGCCGGCCCCTTTGCCGAGACCATGGATGTGCTGCGGAGCGGCCGGCTTGAGGCCGCCGGTATCCGCAAGGTCGGCGTGGCCGGACATCCTGAAGGCTCCCCCGACATTTCCGTCGACGGTCTCGCCATCGCATTGAAGGCCAAGAACGACTGGGCCGCCAAAACCGGTATCGAGACCTATATCGAGACCCAGTTCTGCTTCGATGCGGGCGCCATCCTGAAAT
>NZ_CAXBDC010000179.1:0-4587 GCF_963974195.1 uncultured Nisaea sp. | reverse complement strand
CCGCAAAGGCCGGACGCAATCTCCGGATAACCAGAAGCCGGAGAACCGTAAAAAGAAAGCCTGAGCGGTCTTGTCACGCCGGATTTCCAGAAAAAAAGGCTCCCCATTCGGGGAGCCTCTTCAAATTGCGAATTCCGGTTATCAGGCTTTGCGGCGGCCCCGCCGCGCAAGACCGAGGCCGAGAAGTCCAATGCCAAACACGGCAACCAGTCCCGGTTCCGGCACTTCAGTAGTCGTGATCGGAGCCCCGAAGGTCAGATTCAGGTCCCAGTGACCGCTCAGCCCTTGCATCAGGATCCAGGAAGACCCGCCGAATTCGCTTGCAACCTTTGCGTTGCCGCCCGGACCCCACTGGAAGGAATACCCACCGGCGAAACCCGCAACCGTGTAGGTCGTGCTGTCTATTTCGATCGTGCCCGAAATTCCCTGGAAAAAATCGATATCCGGTGTATCCGTGCCGGCGTTGTAGCTCGCACCATTTTCCTGCTTGTAATTGCCCGTTTCGGCAAAGTCGGAAAATGTCAGCTGGATATTGGCGGTCGTTCCCGCCGGGTTGATCGCAAATGCGTTGAAGCTGCCGGTCCAGTTAGTCGTATCGGCGTCGTCATCGTTCACGGTGAAAATGCCGGAGATATCGTAATAGTTACCGCAGGTCGTACCGGAGAAATTCTGATTGCCTGTCCACAAACCATGGGAGGCCGGATTGCCGCCGACCGAGCAGTTGGTCGCACTGGTGCTCTGCACATTGTAAATAGTGGCGGCCTGAGACGTCGCCGATACACCGGCCATCATGCCAGCGCCGACGAGAGCTGCCGTAGTCCACTTGTTCGCCTTCAATCCGAAAATCGATTTAACCATCCTGCTAACGCTCCCGTTGACACCCCGAGGTGCCGATTGTTGATCTTTGACAATCCATGCAATTTTCATGCCACTATTTTTTCATCAGAATATACAACAGGTTAGAGGCCCGCCAATTACGACACGGCGGGAACCTGTAAAAAATCCCGACGCCTCCCTGCAGCCCCTGAGCGGCCGGCCGGAACGACCATCCAGACGTGTTTTATTGCACCGCAAAAAGATATTGCTTCGCGCAAATGATGCGTCCAAGCTAAAGGCAACAGGGATTGCAAGAATCTTGATCACGCTAGAACTATCGTCCAAAGCACAATCGTCCACAGCAACACTTTGGCCGATCTTGGAAAATCAAATACAAGTCTCGCGAACGTGCATTCTGCACAAATTCGCCCGGCAATCTGCCCCGCACTCCGGATTTATCAACAGTTTAACGGCCTGAAACGAAAATGCTTTTATTGCAGCAACTCATTAACGGACTGATGCTCGGTGGACTTTACGTGATGGTGGCCGTGGCCTTCACCCTGATAATCGGGATGCTCAACTTCCTGAATTTCACGATCCCGGCATTATTCATGGTCGCGGCCATGATGATGTGGGCATCGATGACCGGCAACCTTCCCTTCGGCAACGAAACGCTGATCGGGATTTTCGGCGAAGCCAATATGTGGATCGCCGGCATTATCGTTGCCATTGTCGTCGTGTCGATTGCCTCGCTGATCATCGAGCGCTTTACCTATCGATACATGAAGGCGAAATACGGCGATGCGACTGAGCATGCCCTGCCTCTGGTCAGTTCCCTCGGCTTTCTGATCATGTTCGAGCATATGGTGATCAGCGCTTACGGGTCCGATCCACTCACCGTCATCTCGCCTTTCGGTGACGCCACCTTCTCGATCGGCTCGATCCTGTTCAGCTATCCGCAGGTGATCAGCCTGATACTGTCGCTCGGGATCGTGTTCACGCTGCACTACATCATCCGCCGGACGAAACTCGGAAGGGCGCTGCGCGCAATTGCAGAGCGCCCCGAGACGGCGACACTGATGGGTGTCGATGTGCTGCGGATCGTACCCATCGTCTATGTCATAACCGGGCTTCTCTGTGCAATTTCCGGCGTTCTTTTCACCATCAACTACACCACGGTAGACGCCTATATTGGCGACACCGTCGCGACCGTTGCGATCGCCGGGATGGTGCTCGGCGGGCTCGGCAATGTATGGGGCGCGGTTATCGGCGGACTGATAGTCGGCATCCTTGAAGTGTTCTCGATTTACATCGTCGGCGCCGACTTCGTGAAAGTGCCG
The DNA here is from genome assembly GCF_963974195.1 of uncultured Nisaea sp. Lineage (NCBI taxonomy): Bacteria > Pseudomonadati > Pseudomonadota > Alphaproteobacteria > Rhodospirillales > Thalassobaculaceae > Nisaea > uncultured Nisaea sp. Next base: position 2,431 of record NZ_CAXBDC010000179.1, on the reverse strand, counting down.
ATCTGGGGCCTGCTCCTGATCATCCTGATCTTCAAGCCCACCGGGCTGTTTGGCCATTCGGCAATCGGCAAGGGGAAATTCTGAGATGAGCGGCTATCTTGAATCCCAGATCGTCATCCTCTGTCTGAGCATCATCTATGCCTATGGCATTTTCCTGCCCGCCGCCTCCGGCCAGCTGAATCTGGGCGCCGCCGGCTTTATCACGCTCGGCGCCTATGCAAGCGGCTGGTTCAACCTGTCAGACGGATTTGGGCTGTCGCTATACGCCAGTATTGCCCTTTCAATGCTGTTCACGGGCGCCATCAGCTTCATGATCGCCTTTCCGATACTGCGGACACGCGGAGTATACATGGTGCTGGCCACCTTTGCGTTCGCCGAAGTGGTTTCGGGGCTGACAATCAATATGGAATTTCTCGGTGCCGCCGCCGGCATGCCCGTCGACGCCCACGTGCCGGTCACAGGTCTCGTAATCGCCGCTATCGCCGTTATCCTGTTCGGTTTTTATTTTATGTCCACCCGGCTCGGCCTGGCGCTGCGGTCGATCCATGACGATGAGAGCGTCTCCATCCTGTTTGGCGTCAATGTCCGGCTTGCAAAAGTTGCGGCCTTCACCGTCGGGGGTATGCTCATGGGTCTCGGCGGGGCGCTGTATGGGCATCACTACAATTACATCGAGGCGCAGGCGTTCCACGTTCTGCTGAGCATTTACATTCTGCTTTATGTCCTTCTGGGCGGCACGCAAACCGCCTGGGGTCCGCTGGTGGGCGCAATTTTCTTCACGGTCGTGCCGGAACTGATCCGCAACCTCGCCATTGAAATCGGATCGAGCTGGCTGGCGGATAGCCGGTTCATCTTCTTCGGCGGCTTCATCGTCCTGATGATGGTCATTCGCCCCGAAGGCGTTGTCACCAGAACGATGCAGGATCGGATAGGCTCGATGTTTACCGGCGGCCGCAGTAAAAAACCCGGCAAGGCGGAGTAAACGGAGATGACCGACAACGTCCTCACAATGTCCGGTATTCACAAAAGCTTCGGCGGCCTCAAGGTCATCGATGACGTCTCGGCCGACGTCCGCCGTGGGAGCCGCACCGCCCTTATCGGGCCGAATGGCGCGGGCAAGACAACGATTTTCAACCTGCTTACCGGCGTCTACCCCATCGACGAAGGCACTATGGTTCTCGACGGGATAGATATCACCCACGTGCCGTCCCAGGACCGCGTGATTCACGGGATGTCGCGAAGCTTCCAGAATATTCGCCTGATGCCGCATCTATCGACGATCGAAAACGTGATGCTCGGCCAGCATTCCCGGGCGCGGTCATTCGGCAGCCTGATGTTCCCGCTTGGCATACTCTCCAAAAACAAATGGCGGGAAGAAGCCGAGGCCACGCTGCGTAATGCCGGGCTCGACACCTATCCCGGCGAAGTCGTCGCCAACCTGCCTTACGGTGTCCAGAAACGCATCGAAGTGGTCCGGGCAATGGTGTCCCAGCCAAAATTGCTGCTGCTCGATGAACCTGCCGCCGGACTTAACGAAATCGAGACCCGTCAGCTCCAGGACCTGCTGGAGAAGGTGTCCGCATCCGGTGTGACCATCCTTGTCGTCGAGCACGACATGCATTTTGTCCGCAATCTTTGCGACCATGTCGTTGTGCTCAATTTCGGCCAGAAGATCTTCGAAGGCACGCCGGACGAGGTCCATCAGGATCCCGCCGTTCTGGAGGCCTATCTGGGCCGCGACGATTCACAGCCCGCGAAAGAGACTTCCGATGCTTCTTGACGCCACCGGGATAAACGTCCGCTACGGTCGGAACCACGCTGTCCGCGATGTCGATCTCTCGCTGGAGAAAGGCGAAGTGGTCACCGTTCTCGGCGCCAACGGCGCCGGCAAAAGCTCGCTACTGAAAGCAATCTCCGGCACTGAAAAAGCCGATGGCAGTGTCGTCTTCGACGGCGAGGATATCTCCGGCTGGTCCGCGCCCCGCCGCGTTCAGGCCGGGCTGGTGCTCGTTCCCGAAGGCCGCCAGATATTCGTGAGCCTGACGGTTCACGAAAACCTGCTGATGGGCGCCTATTGCCGGAACGACGACGTTTCAGCAGAAACCGAGGCGATATATGAGAGATTTCCAAACCTCGCAGAGCGGCGCAACATGCCCGCGTCGGTCCTTTCGGGCGGCGAACAGCAGATGCTGGCCATCGGGCGCGCGATTATGGCGCTGGCCACCGCGACGCGCGGCTATGTGCTTGAACTTGGCGCCGTCGTCCTGTCCGGACCGTCATCGGAGCTGGCAAGCGACAGCCGTCTGGAAGAAGCCTATCTTGGGGGCTGATATGAAAGTAACATCAGACAACACTCTCTACAGGGAACAAGGAGTACTCCGAATGAAACGTTTATTCAGAACAACGGTGCTGGGCGCCGGCGCGCTCGCCG
>NZ_CAXBDC010000178.1:0-4619 GCF_963974195.1 uncultured Nisaea sp. | reverse complement strand
CCAGCGGCCGTTTTGAGCAGGCTCGTGGCGGGACTCTTTTCCTGGATGAAATCGGCGATATGCCGATCGAGGCGCAGACCCGTCTTCTGCGCGTTCTGCAAGAGGGTGAATACACTAGTGTTGGCGGTCGCTCGGCCATCCAGGTGGATGTCCGCATCGTGGCCGCTACGCACCGTGATTTGCGGCAGCTCATCCGCCAGGGCATGTTCCGCGAAGATCTGTTTTACAGACTTAACGTTGTTCCCATCCGCTTGCCTCCGCTACGTGAGCGCAAGGAAGATATTCCCGATCTTGTCCGGCATTTCCTGGCGCTGGCCCAGAAGGAAGGGCTGCCGGAAAAAAGCATCGACGGCGCCGCCATGCAGCGCCTGACGGCCTATAACTGGCCGGGAAACATCCGCGAGCTGGAAAATCTGGTAAAGCGTCTGGTCGCCCTCTATTCCGAAGAGGTGATTGGCTCTGCGGCTATTGATGAGGAGTTGCTCGACAGTCCGGCCGGGGCGGACGAGGAAGCTTCCGACAAGAGCGAAAACCTTTCCGATGCGGTCGAGCGGCACCTGCGCACCTATTTCGCGGCCCATGGTGACAATTTGCCGCCGACAGGTCTGCATGACCGCGTCCTGCGCGAGATAGAGCGGCCCCTGATCATGCTGTCTCTGGATGCGACCAAGGGAAATCAGCTGAAAGCGGCTTCCATGCTTGGCCTCAATCGCAATACCCTGCGAAAGAAGATCAGGGATCTCGGGATACCTGTTGTCCGCAGCGCTCGGTAGAGGGCGAGGACCCGAGACGTGCGTGCCAAGGCTGGTTAGGTTAAGACTAATACGTCGCGATCCGTCATTCATTAGGTGAGACATGCCGGCGGAAGCAGGTACAGACGCCCATTCTTCCGAAATAGAGAAGCCTTCTGACGCGGTCAGGCCTTCCGATATGGTTTTGCTGCGTTCTGAAAACCGGCTCGGAAGCTACACGCGAAAATTCCGTATCTGGGCGCAGCGCATCGGGTTTGAGCGCAAGGCTGCCTATGTTCTGGCCGCGCTCGCCATCGTCGCCGGACTTGGGACCTATGGCGTCTTTACGCGGGCGGGGCCAGCCGGTCCGGCCCCGGATGTGGTGCTGGGGATTCTTTACGCGGATTTTTCCCTGCTTCTGTTGCTCGGCATTCTGGTCGCTTACCGGCTGGCCCGTCTCTGGGTTGAACGGCGGCAGGGCCTTGCCGGCTCACGGCTGCATGTCCGTCTCGTGGTCATGTTCTCGGTGCTGACCGTGGCTCCGACGATCCTGGTCTCTGTCTTCTCTCTGGTCATGTTCGACTTCGGTATCCGCTCCTGGTTCAGCGAGCGGGTATCGACGGCTGTTACCGGCTCTGTCGCCGTTGCCGAGCGCTATCTGGAAGAGCACAGACAGGTGATCCGCGGTGATGTTCTGGCCATGGCTAACGATATCAATCGGGAAGCGCCGTTTCTGGTGAACAATCCCTCCCGGTTCTCTCAGGTCTTGCGCGCGCAGGCATCCCTGCGAAATCTGACGGAAGCCGTGGCCTTCGACAGTACGGGAAGGGTTCTGGCCCGCACGAACCTCGCGCTTTCTTTCGATTACGAGCCGCTTCCCGAGGACGCGATGTCCAAGGCGAGGCTTGGTGACGTGGTCGTTCTGACCACGGATGCGGATGACCGGATTCGCGCTTTTGTCCGGCTCGACCGGTTCGTCGACGCCTATCTGTTTGTCGGGCGCTTCGTTGATTCGGAGATCCTCAGCTATATCGAGCGCACGAAGGAGGCGGTCAATCAGTTCACCGAACTGGAAGGCCGCCGGTTGGATATCCAGGTGTCCTTCATCATGATCTTCGCCATGGTGACGCTCCTGCTCCTGCTTGCCGCGGTCTGGATCGGCCTCAATCTCGCCACCTGGATGGTTCAGCCTATCAGTGAGCTGATAGGGGCCGCGGAACGGATCAGTTCGGGAGACCTCACGGCCCGGGTCTCCGGGCCTGTCGAAGCGGACGAAATGGGACTTCTTGCCAGGGCGTTTAACCGTATGACGCGGCAGCTGGAAATGCAGCGCAGCGAGCTGATGAGCGCGAACCGTCAGGTTGATGCACGGCGGCGGTTCACCGAAGCCGTACTCGGCGGTGTGTCCGCCGGAGTGATCGGCCTCGATGCGGATGCGCGGATCAATCTGCCGAATAAATCGGCCGCCAGCCTGCTGGGGGTGACGATTGAATCCCTTGTCGGGCGAATGCTGGCGGAGCAGATACCGGAGATGATCGAGCTGCTTGAGCTGGCAAGGCATAACCCTAACCGGCAATCGGAAAAGCAGATCGAGCTGAACAGGGAAAGCAAAAGAATAACGCTTCTGGCGCGGATCAAGGCCGAAATCACTGACGGCAAGGTCTCGGGATATGTGCTGACTTTTGACGATATTTCCGCACTTCTGTCAGCGCAGCGGATGGCTGCCTGGGCGGATGTCGCGCGCCGGATTGCCCATGAAATCAAGAATCCCCTGACCCCTATTCAACTCTCTGCTGAACGCCTTAAACGTAAATATTTGAAGCAGATAAAAGACGATCCTGAGACATTTGTTGAATGCACGAGCACGATTGTGCGACAAGTAGGTGATATCGGGCGTATGGTTGATGAGTTCTCGGCTTTTGCCCGGATGCCTGCTCCGGTGATGCGGAGGGAAAATCTGATCGAGCTCATTCGTGAACAGGTGGTTCTTCAGAGGTCGGCACAATCCGGCATTGTCTTCGCTTTCAATGGAGATCAGGAGCCGGTTGAGCTTGAGTGTGACCAACGGCAGATCAGACAGGTCGTGACGAACTTGTTGCAGAACGCGATTGACGCAATCGATGCGATTGCGCCGGCCAAGGCTGGCGGAAAGCGTGCACCGGGGCATAGAATCTCTGTTTCAATCGCCCGGGAGGATCAAAGGATTGTCGTTGATGTTGACGATACGGGCCGGGGGCTTCCGGAGACGGATCGTGATCGTCTGACGGAACCTTATGTGACGACCCGGGAAAAAGGCACCGGCCTCGGTCTGGCAATTGTAAAGCGAATCATGGAAGATCATGGAGGCTCGATTGCCCTCATGGACCGTGAAAGCGGAGGGACGAGAGTCCGTTTGACCTTCAGGGACAATTTCGAGGCGTCGCCGGACGAGGCGACATTGGACTCAAATGAAAATGACTTTAGGCTGAGCCACCATGGCGTATGACATTCTCATCGTAGACGATGAGGCCGATATCCGGTCTCTGCTCGCGGGGATTCTTGAGGATGAAGGCTATGACACGCGGCAGGCGCGGAATAGCGACGAGGCTCTCGAAGCCGTCGATATACGCCGGCCAGGCCTTGTCATTCTCGATATCTGGCTGGAAAACAGCACGCTGGACGGTCTCCAGATACTGGAGCGGTTAAGCGCGGAGCATCCGGATATCCCGGTGATCATGATCAGCGGGCACGGAACAATCGAGACCGCGGTCTCCGCGATCAAGATCGGTGCCTACGATTTCATTGAAAAACCCTTCGAGACCGAACGCCTGTTACTGCAAGTCGGCAGGGCACTGGAAGCCGTGCAGCTCCGGCGTGAAAACGCGGAGCTCCGGGCGCGGTCGGATACGGAAGACAGGCTGATCGGAAACTCCTCCGGGGTGGCACAGGTGGCGCAGGCCGTGGAAAAAGTGGCGCCGACGAACAGCCGGGTGCTGATTACCGGGCCGGCGGGGGTCGGCAAGGAAGTCGTCGCCCGCATGATCCATACGAGCTCGGCCCGTGCGAGCGGTCCGTTCACGGTATTGAATTGCGCGACGCTGAGCCCGGAGCGACTCGAGATCGAACTTTTCGGCGCGGAGCGCCGGGATGGCGAGAGTGATGAAGGCCGCACCGTTGGTATGCTGGAGCAGGCCCATAAAGGTACATTGTACCTTGATGAAGTCGCGGACATGCCGAAGGAAACCCAGGGCAAGATCGTCCGGGTTTTGCAGGAGCAGCGGTTCCGGCGGGTTGGCGGGGAGCGGGAAATTTCCGTCGATGTCCGTGTTATCGCCTCGACCAACAGGGATCTTCAGCAGGAAATATCAACAGGCCGTTTCCGCGAGGATCTTTATTATCGGCTGAACGTGGTACCTATCATTGTCCCGGCGCTGTCTGAACGCCGGGAGGATATCCCGCTGCTCTGCACCCATTTCATTGAGCGTTCCGCACGCAGTTCGGGCATGTCGCACCGAGTTCTTGGCGAAGATGCCATTGCCGCGCTGCAGTCCTATGACTGGCCGGGCAATGTGCGTCAGCTTCGCAACGTGATCGACTGGCTGCTGATCATGGCTCCCGGGGCGGCGAACGAGCCTGTGAAGGCGGAAATGCTGCCGCCGGAAATCGGGTCCGCGGCGCCGATCAGCCTCAATTTCGACAAGGGTGTCGAAATCATGGGGATGCCGTTGCGCGAGGCCCGGGAAATGTTTGAGCGGGAATATCTTCTGGCCCAGGTAAACCGGTTCGGGGGAAACATCTCCCGAACGGCCAGTTTTGTCGGTATGGAGCGGTCTGCACTTCATCGTAAACTGAAATCGCTCGGCGTCAGCGCCGAACGCTCTGCGTAAACACCCTCTTCAGGACAGGATC
>NZ_CAXBDC010000177.1:0-4691 GCF_963974195.1 uncultured Nisaea sp. | reverse complement strand
CCGGCCGGGCGACCTGCCGCGGCCAGCTCCGCTTCGTCGTCGGCACCGATCCGGAGGACATTGTTCCGGCCCTGCGCCGGCATCTGGAACGCGAAGGTTTCCCGATGGTCACAGTCTCGGACGCCGACCGCGGCTATATGAAGGCGACGCGCCTCGATCCCGATCACGCGCTCGTGCAATGGGCGGCGAGCTCGATCCAGCGCACGACCAACAAGAAGACCGCTATCCTGCCGAACCTCGGCGGCTCGCTGCCGAACGACGTGTTCAGCGAAACCCTCGGTCTGGCCACGATCTGGGTGCCGCATTCCTATGCCTCCTGCTCCCAGCATGCACCGAACGAGCATGCGCTGAAGCCGGTTCTGCGCGAAGGCCTGCAACTTACCGCCGGCCTTTTCTGGGATATCGGCGACGGCACCCTGCCGGAAAGCTGGTAATCCGATGACCACGCGGCGTGTTCTGTCGGCTGAGATCAGCCACGAGACCAATACTTTCAGTGTGTTGCGGACCGGTATGGACGCTTATTTGCGTCGGCAATGCTATTTCGGCGACGAGATAGCGAAGCATATGTCCGGCACCGCGACGGAAGTGGCGGCGCATATCGACGCCGCGCGGACATACGGCTGGGAGCTGATCCCGACCGTCGCGGCCCATGCCACACCGAGCGGCATGACCACGGCGGACGCCTGGGAAGAGCTGTGCAACATCGTCCTGGCCGGTCTCGACACGGGACCGGTCGACGGCGTCATGCTCGCCCTGCACGGCGCCATGGTGACCGAAACTAGCCAGGACGCGGAAGGCGACCTGCTGAAACGGTTGCGGGACCGTCTCGGCAAGCACGTTCCGATTGCCGTCACCCTCGATCTGCATGCGAACGTGACCGATGGAATGGCCGAGCTGGCCGATATCCTGCGTCCCTACCGGACATATCCGCATATCGACCAGTACGAGGCCGCGACGGAAGCGGCATCCCTGCTGCAGCGGGCGATGGACAAAGAGATCCGGCCGGTCACGGTTGTTGCCCGGCGGCCGACCCTCGACGGCCTCAACCATGGCCGCACCCAGGAAGGCCCGATGGTAGAGCTTCTGGCTCGTGCGGCGGAGATCAAGGCCGCTGATCCGGCTATTCTGGAAATTGGCCTCTGTGCCGGTTTCGCCTGGTCGGACATTGCCGAGGCAGGCCCCTCCGTCAGCGTCACCACGGATGGCGATGCGGAAAAAGGCCGGAAGATCGCGAACGAGCTGATGCAGTTCGTCTGGGACACCCGCGCGATCAACACCGTCCCCCTGCTCTCCCTCACCGAGCTTTCGGCAAGGATCAAGGACGGCCCCACGGGCAAGGGACCGCTCGTTATCGGCGATACCACGGACAATCCGGGTGGTGGCGGTTATGGCGACGGCGTGCGCCTGCTGGAAGCCATTATCGCGACAGGCACCCCGAACGCGGCGCTGGCCGCGATCTGCGATCCGGCAATTGCCGAGCAGGCTCACAAAGCCGGTGCGGGAGCGCGGATCAGCATCTCACTCGGAGCGAAAGTCGATCCGGGCAGCTATGGTCCTCCGATCGGGACCGAGGCCACGGTGCTCGCGCTCAGCGAGACCGGAGCCTTCGTCTGCGACGGGCCCATGTGGGCCAACATGGAAGTGCGCCTCGGCCGCTCCGCCCTGCTCGACATTTCAGGCGTGAAGGTGGTGATCGCCAGCAGCAATCTGCAGGTCACGGACCAGCAGGCGCTGAAGCTGTTCGGACTCGACCCGGCGGCACTGGACGTCATCGCCGTCAAATCTTCTCACCATTTCCGCGCGGCCTTCCAGCCGGTCGCCCGCGACGTCGTGCTGGTGGATAGCGGCTGTCTCGTCTCGCAGGATTACGCCAGCTTCAACTACAGGCACCTGCGCCGGCCGATCTGGCCGATTGACCCCGAAGCGGGCAAATAATAAGCGCCGGGTCATTGCCCGGCGCCCAGAAACAGAAACGGCCGGGTTCATGCCCGGCCGTTCTTCTTATTCCTTATGCTCTACCGGTCCATCCGCCTTGAGCCATTCTCCAAGGCCGCCCTCAAGATGGGCAACAGGCGTCAGGCCCATATCCTGCGCCGTCTTGGCGGACAGGGCCGAGCGCCAGCTCGCGGCGCAATAGAAGACGAAGGTTTTGTCCTCGCCGAAGAAGTCCTTGTAATAGGGGCTGGCCGGATCGATCCAGAACTCCAGCATGCCGCGCGGCACATGGCGCGCGCCCGGAATGCGGCCGCTCTTGGCGATCTCGCGCACATCGCGGACATCGATAAAGGTCACGTCGTCGCTGCCAACCATGGCCTTTGCATCCTCAACAGAGACGATGCGGACCTGCTCATTGGCTTCGGCCACCATGGAGTCGACGGTTTTGATGGTTTTCTTGGCCATTGAGGCCCTCCCTCAGGATCACGTTTCTGGGGAGAGCCTAATGCGCGCGGGGCGCAAACGGAATGGCCATTCGGGAACCGGACTGATGCTCCGGTTCCCTCAGGTCGTCAGGAGAGTATCAGCCTTCGGCTGCGGTCTTGCGGGCGTGCTTCTTGCGCTCGTTGATATCGAGATAGCGCTTGCGCAGGCGGATATTGTTCGGGGTCACCTCGACCAGTTCGTCATCACCGATATAGGAGATCGCCTTTTCCAGCGTCATCCGGATCGGCGGGGTCAGGACGATCGAATCGTCCTTGCCCGAGGCCCGGAAGTTGGTGAGCTGCTTGGACTTCAGCGGGTTGACGTCAAGATCGTTCCCTCGGTTGGTCTCGCCGATCACCATGCCCGGATAGATATCCTCGCCGCCACCGATCATCAGCGGGCCGCGCTCTTCCAGATTGAACAGTGCGTAGGCCGCTGCCTTGCCCTTTTCCAGGCTGATCAGCACGCCGTTGCGTCGGGTCGGGATCGGGCCTTTATAGGGACCGTAGCTGTCGAACACCCGGTTCATGATGCCGGTACCGCGGGTATCGGTCATGAATTCGCCGTGATAGCCGATCAGGCCGCGCGACGGGCAGCGGAAGGTCACCCGCTGTTTGCCGCCGCCGGACGGACGCATGTCCATCAGTTCGGCCTTGCGCTGCTGCATCTTTTCGACCACGGCGCCGGAAAATTCCTCGTCCACGTCGATGACGACTTCTTCCATCGGCTCAAGGCGCTGGCCAGTCTGCGGATCGGACTGGAACAGCACGCGCGGGCGGCTGATCGACAGCTCGAAGCCCTCACGGCGCATCTGTTCGATCAGCACCGCAAGCTGCAATTCGCCACGGCCGGAGACCTCGAAGGCATCCTTGTCGGCGGTTTCGGAGACACGAATGGCAACGTTGCCTTCCGCTTCCTTCTTCAGGCGGTCCCAGATCACCCGGCTCGTCACCTTGTCGCCGTCGAGACCGCCAAGCGGGCTGTCATTGACCGAGAAGGTCACGGCGATGGTCGAGGGATCGATCGGCTGCGCCATGATTGGCTCGGTCACTTCCGGCACGCAGATGGTGTCGGCAACGGTCGATTTCGAAAGCCCTGCAAGCGCCACGATGTCGCCGGCCTCGGCCTGCTCCAACGGCACCCGCTCAAGCCCGCGATAGGCGAGAATCTTGGTGATCCGGCCCTGCTCCAGCACCTTGCCGTCGCGGGACAGTGCCTTGACACTGACGTTCGGGCGCACAGTTCCGGCCTCGATCCGGCCGGTCAGCAGGCGGCCCAGATACGGATCGGCCTCGACCGTGGTTGCCAGCATGCGGAACGGTGCGTCCTTCTCGACGGCAGGCTCCGGCACATGGCGCAGGATAAGCTCGAACAGCGGCGTCATGTCGGTGCCGACCTCGTCCGGCGTCTCGCTCGCCCAGCCGGCCTTGCCGGAAGCGAACAGCGACGGGAAGTCGAGCTGGTCTTCATTAGCCTCGAGCGCGGAGAACAGGTCGAACATCTCGTCCTGCACTTCGTAAGCGCGCTGCTCCGGCTTATCGACCTTGTTGACCACGACCATCGGACGCAGGCCCAGCTTCAGGGCCTTGGCGAGCACAAACTTGGTCTGCGGCATCGGGCCTTCGGCCGCGTCCACCAGAACGACAACGCCGTCCACCATGGAGAGGATACGCTCAACCTCGCCACCGAAATCGGCATGGCCCGGCGTGTCGACGATGTTGATACGGGTGCCGCCATATTCGACCGAGGTGCATTTGGCGAGAATGGTGATACCGCGCTCGCGCTCGATATCGTTGCTGTCCATCGCCCGCTCGTCGACCTGCTGGTTCTCGCGGAACGTACCGGTCTGTTTCAGGAGCACGTCGACAAGCGTGGTTTTACCGTGGTCGACGTGGGCGATGATGGCGATATTTCTCAGTTCCATGGAACGACTCCGAACAGGTCCGCCGCGCGCCGCTACTACGGCGCGGTGCCAGGCGTGCAAATCTGCGTTGATTGGCCCAGGGCGGTTCAGGCCCGGCAGTGTCAAAATGACTCGGCGCTAACATACTTATATTGCAGCGCGAAACAAGCGCTGGATTGCATGGCTGCATCCCGCTGGAAGACCCGCTTGCCGTGCAACTCGGCATCCGACTCGAATGTGATGCCGCCCAGCCTTGCCAGCAATCCACTAAATAGGAACAATAAGAGAACAAACAAGAGGGAACGGCACATGGCCGCATCGAAAGAGTTCGCGGACTTCATTACCGACATGCTGGAGCCACTGGGCG
>NZ_CAXBDC010000176.1:0-4957 GCF_963974195.1 uncultured Nisaea sp. | reverse complement strand
AGATGGGGATTTGTATAGTGTTTGGAATTACGAAACGTAAACCTACAGAGGAAGCGACCATGAAACGATTGCTACCGTTGTTATGTGCGGCGGTGATGTCGACGACTGCCGCTCATGCACAAGATGCCGTTAAGATCGGCATGCTTCAGGGCTTTACCGGCCCGACGGAATCACTGGTCAAGCCGATGGCGCTTGGTGGTGAGATGGCCATCCAGGAAGTGTCCGACAGTGGCATTTTCCTCGGCGGCAAGAAGGTTGTTTCCGTGCGCGGCGACAGCACCTGCGTCGATGCCGCTGCCGCGACGGCTGCCGCCGACCGTCTGATCACGTCCGAGGGGGTTGCCGGTATCGTCGGCGCGACCTGTTCCGGCGCGACCACTGCGGTGCTCAATAACGTCGCCCGGCCGAACGGCATGGTGATGATTTCCCCGTCGGCAACTTCGCCGGCGCTGAGCACCATCGAGGATGACGGTGTTTTCTTCCGCACCGCCCCGTCCGACGCCCGCCAGGGCCAGATCATCGGTGACGTCCTTGCCGCGCAAGGTATCAAGACCGCCGCTCTGACTTACACCAACAACGATTACGGCAAGGGTCTGGCCGACTCGATCCAGTCCGCCTTCGAAGCCAAGGGCGGCAAGATCACCGCCGTTGCCGCGCACGAAGACGGCAAGGCCGATTACTCCGCTGAAGTCGCGACGCTTGCGGCTGCGGGTGGCGATATCCTGATCGTTGCCGGTTATCTCGACCAGGGCGGCAAGGGCATGATCCAGGCTGCGCTCGATACCGGTGCCTTCGATCATTTCGTCCTGCCGGACGGCATGGTCGGCGAAGCGCTGACCGATCATTTCGGCGCCGACCTCGACGGCTCCATCGGCACCAATCCGGGCACGGACAGCCCGGGCGCGGCAATGCTTGCGAAGCTGGCCGAGGGCAAGGGCTTCAAGGGCGACGACCCGTATGTTCCGGAAGCCTATGACGCATCCGCCATTCTTCTGCTGGCCATGCAGTCCGCCGGCAGTACCGATCCGGCAGTCTACAAGAGCCATATCGAGAAAGTGGCGAATGCGCCGGGCGAGAAGATCTTCCCGGGTGAACTCGCGAAAGCGCTCAAGATTCTTGCCGATGGCGGCGACATTGATTATGTCGGCGGCACCGCGCTTGAGCTGATCGCGCCGGGCGAGTCCGCGGGCAGCTTCCGCGAGACCACGATTGCCGACGGTAAATGGAAAACCGTCGGTTATCACTGATCGGTCGGGTAGAGACTTTACGGGAAACGGTCGGGCATCAGCCTGACCGTTTCGCCTATATGGACTGATAAATGATCTGTGTTGAAAACGTCACCAAGCGATTTGGTGGCATACACGCCGTCAACGGTGTGTCGCTGGAAATCCAGCAAGGCTCCATTACCGGGCTGATTGGTCCGAACGGGGCGGGGAAGACGACGCTCTTCAACATTATCGCCGGCGCTTTCCCGCCGACATCGGGGAAGATTTACCTCGACGGCGAGGACGTGACCGAGCTGGAGCCGCACGAACTGTTCCACAAGGGGCTGTTGCGCACCTTCCAGATCGCCCACGAGTTTTCCAGCCTGACGGTGCTGGAAAATCTGATGGTGGTTCCGGGAGACCAGCCCGGCGAGGATTTGCGGCATGCCTGGTTCAATTTCGCCGCGGTGCGCGAGACCGAGCAAAAGGTCCGTGAACGCGCCCGCGACGTAATCGAATTCCTGGAAATCCAGCATCTCGAAAATGAGCTGGCCGGTAATCTTTCCGGCGGCCAGAAGAAGCTGCTCGAACTCGGCCGCACCATGATGGTCGATGCAAAGATCGTGTTCCTCGATGAGGTCGGCGCCGGCGTGAACCGCACGCTGCTGCAGACCATCGCGCGCTCGATCCAGCGCTTGAACAAGGAGCGCGGCTACACCTTCTGCCTGATCGAACACGACATGGATTTCATCGCCCGGCTTTGCGATCCGGTCATCGTCATGGCCGAGGGCAAGCTGCTGACGGAAGGTACCGTCGATCAGGTGATGAACAACGAGGAGGTCATCGAGGCCTATCTCGGGACCGGCCGCAAACACAAGCGGGTGTCGGAACAATGAGTTTTCTTTCCGCGACCGGCATGACCGGCGGCTATGGCGGGGCCGATATCCTGACCGATTGCGAACTGCGTGTGGAGCGTGGCGAAGTCGCCGTCGTCGTTGGCCCGAACGGGGCCGGCAAGTCGACGGCGATGAAGGCGGTGTTCGGCATGCTGACCCTGCGCGAGGGCAGCGTTGTCTTCGACGGGGAGGATATCACCTCCATGGCGCCGCAGGAGCGGGTACGCCATGGCATGGGGTTCGTGCCGCAGAACCGGAACGTCTTCGTCTCGCTCACCGTCGAGGAAAACCTCGAAATGGGTGCCTTCATCCGCGATGACGACATCACGGAGTCCAAGGAACAGGTCTTCTCCCTGTTCCCGATCCTGGCCGAAAAGCGCAATCAGCCCGCGGGCGAGCTGTCCGGCGGGCAGCGCCAGCAGGTCGCGGTCGGCCGCGCGCTGATGACCCAGCCCAAACTGCTGATGCTGGACGAGCCGACGGCTGGTGTGTCGCCGATCGTGATGGACGAGCTGTTCGACAAGATCGTCGAGATCGCGCGCACAGGGATCGCCATCCTGATGGTCGAGCAGAACGCCCGCCAGGCGCTGGAGATCGCCGATCACGGCTTTGTTCTCGTGCAGGGCACCAACCGCTTCACCGATACCGGCGAGGCCCTTCTGGCGAACGAGGAAGTTCGCCGTTCCTTCCTCGGGGGCTGAGATGGATATCGCCAACGCATTCGCTCTGCTCAGCAATTTCGTCCTTGTCCCGGCGCTCGCCTATGGCGCCCAGCTCGCGCTTGGCGCCCTCGGGGTCACGATCATTTTCGGTATCCTGCGCTTCGCCAATTTTGCCCATGGCGAGATGATGTCCTTCGGTGCCATGGCGGCAATCCTCGCCACCTGGTTCCTGCAATCGCAAGGGGTCAGTATCGCGCCATTGCCAACGGCGCTTCTGGCTTTGCCGATCGGCATTCTTGCCGCCATTGGCATGGCGTGCCTGACGGACCGTTTCGTCTTCCGGTTCTATCGCCGCAAGCGGTCGAACCCGATCGTTTTCGCCATCGTGTCTGTTGGGGTGATGTTCGTGATGGCGGGGCTGATCCGCATCATCATCGGCCCGGACGACCAGAGTTTCGCGGACGGCGCCCGGTTCCTGGTCACTGTCCGGGAATTCAAGGCGGCCACCGGCCTTGATCAGGGTATCGCCATCAAGCAAAGCCAGGTGATCACCGTGGTGGTCGCGCTGATCGTCGTCGCCTTCCTGTTCTGGTTCCTGCAAAGGACGCGCTGGGGCAAGGCCATGCGGGCATATTCCGATGATGAGGATCTGGCGCTGCTTTCCGGCATCGACCCGGAAAAGGTGGTGCTGATCGCCTGGATCATCGCCGCCGCCCTCGCGGCCATTGCCGGCACGCTCTACGGTCTCGACAAGACCTACAAGCCTTTCATCTTCCTGCAGATCCTGCTGCCGATCTTCGCCGCGACCATTCTCGGCGGTATCGGCCAGCCGGTGGGGGCCGTGCTTGGCGGCTTCATCATCGCCTTCTCGGAAGTGATGGTGACATACGCCTTCAAGCGTTTCCTGGCCTATCTCGGCCCGGATGGCTGGGTGCCGGACGGGCTCGTCCAGCTGCTTTCCACCGATTACAAATTCGCGGTGTCTTTCGTCATCCTGGTGGCTGTTCTGCTGGTCAGACCGACGGGCATCATTCGAGGAAAAGTCATATGACGAAGAAGGTCGCCCTCTATTACAGCCTGATGGGCCTGGTGCTGATCGCGGTCGGCTTTTTCCAGAGCTGGACCGTTGCATTCGGCATTCTGAACCTGTGTCTGATCTCGGCGATCATGGCGCTCGGCGTGAACATGCAATGGGGTTATGCCGGGCTGTTCAATGTCGGGATCATGGGCTTCACGGCGCTTGGCGCCCTTGCTGCCGTGCTGGTTTCCATGGCGCCGGTGCAGGAGGCGTGGGAGGTCGCGGGAGGCGATCTTTTCCTGTCGCTGCTGTCGCTTGCGGGAACCGTCGTCGTCATTATGTTTGCCCGCCGCGCCGTTCCGCCGGGCTTGCGCCCCTATGTCGTGGTTCTGCTGCTGATCCCCGGCTATTTTCTGACGACGCATTTCTTCCTTCCGGCGACGGAGCGGATCGAGGCCATTGATCCGGCATTGACCGGATATCTCGGGGGGCTTGGCCTGCCGGTTCTGCTGGCATGGCCCGTCGGCGGGCTGGTCGCGGCCGGTGCGGGCTGGCTGATCGGCAAGATCTCCCTCGGCCTGCGCGCCGACTATCTGGCCATCGCAACGCTCGGCATTTCAGAGATCATCATCGCCGTCATCAAGTACGAGGAGTGGCTCTCGCGCGGGGTGAAGAACGTGACCGGCATTCCGCGTCCGGTCCCCTATGAGGTGGATCTTGTCGAGACGGACTGGTTCATCTCCTTTGCCACTTCGCTCGGTCTGAGCGACATGTCGGAAGCCGCCGGTGTGTTCGTGAAGATCTGTTACGCCCTGCTCTTCATTGCCGTGCTGGCCATCATCATGTGGCTGGCCGAGCGGGCCTTGCAGTCGCCCTGGGGGCGGATGATGCGGGCGATCCGGGACAATAGGGACGCGGCGGCGGCCATGGGCAAGGATGTGAAGGCCCGGCATTTGCAGGTCTTCGTGCTCGGCTGCGCCGTCTGCGGTGTTGCCGGTGCCATGCTGGCGACCCTCGACGGCCAGTTGACGCCGACCAGCTACATTCCGCTGCGATACACCTTCCTGATCTGGGTGATGGTGATCCTGGGCGGGTCCGGTAACAACTGGGGCGCGATCCTGGGCGGGTTCGTGATCTGGTTCCTGTGGATCCAGGCGGAGCCGCTTGGAAGCTGGG
>NZ_CAXBDC010000175.1:0-5141 GCF_963974195.1 uncultured Nisaea sp. | reverse complement strand
GCAGCAGCAGCGCTACGGTGCCCAGGCTCTCGAAATCCTGATGCCCTTCTGATCCTGCAAAACCGGGCGGTAAAATTTACCGCCCGGTTCTACTCTGATCGCGCGTCGATCACGTCAGGGACATAAGCAAAAAACAAAAGCGGGCCGCTCCAAAGGGAACGGCCCGCTTTTTTATGATTTCATACGGATGAAACGCAGTCAGTCGTCGCGATGTGTCCGTTCAAGGCGCTCATGACGCTCCTGAGCCTCAAGGCTCAAGGTCGCAATCGGACGTGCCTCAAGGCGTCGCAAGCCGATCGGCTCATCCGTCTCTTCGCAATATCCGTAATTGCCGTCTTCGATTCGCTGAATCGCCGCATCGATCTTGCTGATCAGCTTACGTTCACGATCCCGGGTTCGCAGTTCGATCTGATGATCCGTCTCGAGCGAGGCGCGATCAGCCATATCCGGCTTCTGCAGATTTTCCTGGGTCAAGTGGCTCAGCGTCTCGTTCGCTTCGTGCAGAAGCTCAGCCCGCCACTTCAGCAGCTTTTGCCGGAAATATTCCTGCTGCTTTGAATTCATAAACTCTTCGTCTTCCGACGGCGTATAGTCCGGCGGCAAAGTGACGCTCATCCCGGTCCTCCACGACAAAGGCTGATGAAAGGCAAGCTTTCTGCCCTTTTCGAGCGGCCGGAGTATATGTCCGGCCCCCACTAGGTTTCAACCCTCTGTTTTCAGATTAAGCGCGCGACTTTTCAAACCCACAATGCATTGAAATAATTCAAGAAATTTGAAATAAGGGCACAAAATCACAAAAAAGTACCGAGTTTTGCAAGTTCGACCCGTGCCCGAAGCTCGATTTCATCCAGTATTTCGCCCAGCCGGGGATCGGTGAAATTCCGCTCTCGTGTCGTACTGATACTGGTTGCAAGAGAGCGCAATTCAGATTCCGGGATTGCCCCCATAAGGAGGCCGTCGCGAATCCGTTCCAGCCGGGACAACAGGTCTTCTCCGCGTTCCGCGCCCTGCTTTCCCCGGCCCCGGCCATCAGCGTTTGCTTCCTGAACGGCAAGAAGCCCGTCGACGGACATCGCGGGGCTGCCGCCCTGCGCGGACGTGCTTTCCCCGGCACCGTCCAGAAGGCCGGAAAATTGTGTCCCACTTGCACCGCCCGACTTGGAGGTTTTGCGGGTGGCGGGGGTACTGACGCGGCGTGATGGATCTATTTTCATACTGCAAACCCTACCTGTTCCCGAGTCATACACTATCGTTAAGACAGCGTCATAGCGAATAAAGCCTCACGGTTTCAGCCTGTTCACCCGATGCAAAGCCGTTACGCAGCCATCTCAGCAGATCCGGCACAGCGTCACACAACAATTGGCACGATATTCGCATAATGCCTGTCGACTAGGGTCCGGAAGCGGCCCAAGAGAACACGAGGAACCGATAGAGATGCGGCCCCAAGAAATCAAAAAGACCCGCTCATCGCTTTTCATAAGCTCAATCCTTGGCCTGCTGGCCACGGCAGCTTTGATGATTGTCGCGCCGGCGCAACATGCGCACGGCCAGACCCGCATCAAGGACATCGTCGATTTCGAAGGCGTTCGGGAAAACATACTGGTCGGTTACGGCCTTGTGGTCGGCCTGAACGGTACCGGCGATGCGCTCGACAGCGCGATCTTCACCCGGGAAAGCCTCGTCGGCATGCTCGAACGTCTCGGCGTCAATGCCCGCGACGACAATCTCGATACAGACAATGTCGCCGCCGTCATGGTGACCGCGACCCTGCCCCCCTTCTCCAAACAGGGCAGCCGTATTGACGTCTCCATTTCCGCCATCGGCGATGCCGAAGATCTGCTGGGCGGCACCTTGCTGGTGACCCCGCTGGTCGGAGCGGACGGAGAAGTTTATGCCGTCGCCCAGGGGCCAATCGCGACAGGGGCAATTTCTGCCGCTGGTGACGGGCAGACCGTCACGCAAGGTGTGCCGACCAACGGCCGGATCGCCAATGGTGCGATCATCGAGCGGGAAATCTCCTTCTCGATGAAGAGCATGGAAACCGTCACAATCGCTCTCAAGAATCCGGATTTCACGACGGCGCGCAGAATATCCCAGGCCATCAACGCCTTTATCGGCTTGCCGATCTCCCAGGCGAACGATCTCGCCTCGGTCCGGATGATCGTTCCTGAAAACTACCGGGGCAATGCCGTCGCCCTGATCACCGACGTGGAACAGCTGCGCGTGACCCCCGATATTGCCGCGAAGGTCGTGATCAACGAGACCACGGGCATTATCGTGATGGGCGAGAATGTGCGGATCAGCACGGTCGCGATCGCCCAGGGCAATCTGACAATCCGGATCACGGAAACACCGCAGGTCTCGCAGCCTCAGCCTTTCGCACAGACCGGCGAGACCGTCACGGTTCCAAGGACCCAGATCGAGATCGATCAGGACGAAGACAAGCAGCTCTCCGTCCTCGCACAAAGCGTGACCCTCCAGGAACTCGTCGATGGGCTTAACGCTCTCGGCATTGGTCCCCGCGACCTGATCTCGATCCTGCAGGCCATCAAGGCGGCAGGCGCCCTGCAAGCCGAAATAGAAGTCCTTTAAGGAGCGGAATGATGCAAACCACATCCCTCACTGACTCCGCCGCCGCCAGCGCCCAGGCACAAAGTGCCCGTACGAACGCCGCGGTCCAGAAACTTCAGGCCGCAGGTGGCGACAAGACGGCTATTCGCCATGCCGCCGAGGAATTCGAAGGCATCTTCATCAGCCAGATGCTCGGACACATGTTCAAGGGAATGGAAAGCAACCCGCTGTTCGGAGGCGGCCAGGCCGAAAACATCTACCGCGACCTCTTGGTCGACGAGTATGGCAAACAAATGGCCGGCACCGGTGGCATCGGACTTGCCGATAACATCGAACGCCAGTTGATCTCTCTGCAGGAGGTAAATTGATATGCCTGATCATTCCATCGTCGAGGCTTTCCGAGAGAGCATGATCGGGTTGATGAAGCTCTTGAATGAAGAGACCGCGCTGCTGAAAAAACGCGAATTCAAGACACTGGACAAGCTCCAGGCCCGCAAGCGCCAGCTCTCCCTGTCTTTCGACAAGCATCAGACAGCCGTACGCGCGCATCCGGAAGTTCTGGACAACGTGCCGGATGACGACCGGACAGAGCTGCGGAATCTCTATCAGCGGTTCCGCTGTGCCCTGTCGGACAACATGCTGGCGCTGCGCTCCAGTCACGATGCCGCGGAACGGGTTGTCTCACTGATCATGGAATCGGTTCGCAAGCAGCGCGGTATCGATGCGGATGCACCAAGCTTTGGCAAGCCCCGGACAGGCTATGCAGCTTATGCGCCGCTCGCCCAGCCGATCGCGGCCGTCAGCAAAAGTCTCTGATAAGAGCGCTAACCGCACCCATTATGCATGGCATGCGGTTAGCCAAGGGAGATGCACTCAGGAAAGAGCGGACGACCGGTCTTTGGCCTCTTTAGCCGCTTCTTCGTTACCGGCTTTCTCATGAAGCCGCGCAAGCAATTTAAAACTCGCCGCGTTACCCGCATCTAGAGCGACCGCCCGTTCGGCCGCGACGATCGCATCGTCATCCTGCCCGAGGGATTCAAACAGCAGAGCGATTTCATTGAAGGTCTCGCTTTCCGCCGGGGCCTCGGCGAAGGCCTCTTCAAGTTCCCTGACAGCTTCATCGCGTTTGCCCAGGCGCTTGAGCAGAACGGAAAGACGGCACCGGGTTCCTATATCCTCCGGTATACGCTCCTTGACGGAGGTGTAGCAGCGTTGTGCCACATCAAGTTCATCAAGCTCCACCATGACATTACCAAGCGTGACCATCGCTTCGATATTATCATGATCGGCATCGATCGCCTGATGCAGAAACTCGGCAGCACTCGGAAGATCTTCCCGATCGACCTCAAGAACACCACGCCACGTCAGCAAACGGCTGTTATCCGGCTCGTGGGACAGCCCGCTTTCAATAACGGCGATTGCATCTCCGATTTTCTTTTCCGCCCGGTAAACCAGCGCAAGAGAAAGAAACGATTCACTGATTTCAGGATCGTTTTCAATCGCCTTCAGCAACAGCTCAGTCGCTCTTTCAAAATTGCCCTGGTGCAATTCAAGAGTGCCCGCATGGCAGAGATACCGGCCGGATTCAGGATCGAGTTCGATGGCCGAAGCGAAGAAATCCGCAGCAGCGTCAAGCTCATCGCACTGCATGCAGAGCAAACCCGCAAGATCCAGTGCCCGATGGTTTTGCGGATCCCGTTCAAGGATCTCGACATATATGTTGCGCGCCTCAACAACCTCGTCGGCTTCATGATGGCTGATACCGCGTTTCAGCAATTCATTGATCGCGTCTTCATTCGCCACGCTGGAATCCCCCATCGAAACACTCAAACCCACACACTGAGTTCCTAGCATAGTTGGAACTGTAGGGGAATTTCCGGAAACGTTCGCCTCTGGCAACCACCTTACATCCACTCAAAAATTATTGCCTGAACATGAATAAAGGGCGCCAGACCTAATGTCCTCGCCCTTTTATCGCTCATCAACGCCAGTCGCACCGATTACGCAAGCCTGCGATCCAATCAGATCAGAACATCAACTTCCTGCTCTGCGCCTGTATTCGGAGGCGACTCGCCGGTTTCCTGACTACGAACAGTGTTCGCATCGGAAGATGTGCCGGCGTCTGAAGCCTGACGTGAGGTTTCCGCAGGCTCTTGCGCAAGGTCAGCACTTTTCTGATGTTCTCTCACAACACTCTCGGGCGGAAACTGCTTCGTCACTTCACCCGACTGGCTGTCGCGAAGCTCAAAAATCACACGGAGAGACTCCGGATCAAACCTGATCACCGGACTCAGATAAAAATCAGAGGAAACACTCTTGGAAACAGTGGCAGCGTTGGCGCTCGTCGCTTGAAGCGGCGGCAACGGGACGGTTTTCGCAACTGATTGTGCGGCGGTCGCCCCGGAGAGGATTTCGACCATGACCATCTCCATTCTGGAGTGAACGAACCTGCCTTTTTGTCGGCAACTTTAAATGTATATAGCACTCGACAGAAAGAATGTCGAGTCCCTCACACATTAGAGAACAATTTAGACAAAATTCGCGGCATTACAGCGGAATCATCGAAGTTA
>NZ_CAXBDC010000174.1:0-5195 GCF_963974195.1 uncultured Nisaea sp. | reverse complement strand
ACTCGGCGCGGGAGGTCAGCATGCGATAGGGCTCGCTCACCCCCTTGGTCACCAGATCATCGATCAGGACACCTATATAAGCGTCCGCGCGATCCAGCACGAAGTCCCCGTCCTGGCCGCCGGTCCGGAGCGCGGCATTCACACCAGCCATCAGGCCCTGCGCCGCCGCTTCTTCGTATCCTGTCGTACCATTGATCTGCCCGGCAAAATACAGCCCGGGGATTTTCTTGGTCGCCAGCGTGTGGGAGAGCTCGCGCGGATCCACGTAATCATATTCGATCGCATATCCGGGGCGGATGATCCGGGCGTTTTCCAGACCGGGAATGGTCTTGAACATTTCCGCCTGAACGTCGGCCGGTAGCGACGTCGAAATCCCGTTCGGATAAACCGTTGGATCATCAAGTCCTTCAGGTTCAAGAAAGATCTGATGTTGAGAGCGATCCTCGAACCGAACCACCTTGTCCTCGATTGACGGACAGTAGCGCGGCCCGACCCCTTCGATCCGCCCGCCATACATCGCCGAGCGATGCAGGTTGTCCCGGATCACCTGATGGGTTTCAGGATTCGTATAAGTGATGTGACAGCTGATCTGCGGCACCGTGATCCGGTCCGTCAGATAGGAAAACGGCTCGGGCGGATCGTCCGCCTTCTGCTCCTGCAGACCGGACCAGTCGATTGTCGTTCCATCCAGCCGTGCCGGGGTTCCCGTCTTGAGACGGCCGAGCTTGAAACCGAAGCGCGCCAGAGTCTCGGCCAGCGCGACGGACGGCGCGTCACCGACCCGGCCGGCCGGGCGGCGTTCCTCACCCAGATGAATCTCCCCGCGCAGGAATGTGCCGGTCGTCAGCACAACGGCACCGGCTTTGATCTCCCGGCCGCCATCGACAACGATCCCGGCAATTGCGCCAGACTCATCCAGCAGCAGATCTTCAACGGACGCCGCTTCAATCGTCAGGTTTTCCTGATTTTCAAGCAGGTCCCGGATTGCCGCGCGATACAGCGCCCTGTCAGCCTGGGCCCGGGGGCCGCGGACGGCTGGGCCCTTGCTCCGGTTCAGCATGCGGAACTGGATACCCGCCCGGTCGATGGCGCGCCCCATGATGCCGTCCAGCGCATCCACCTCGCGCACGAGGTGCCCCTTGCCGAGCCCCCCGATTGCCGGGTTGCAGGACATCTCTCCGATGGTCTCGATCTTATGGGTGGCGAGAAGCGTGCGAGCGCCCATCCGGGCCGCTGCTGCGGCCGCTTCGCAGCCTGCATGGCCGCCGCCAACGACTATCACGTCGTACATCGCGTCCGTCTCCGGATCAGTGCGGAAAATGTGAGGCCCAAAATGCTGTGGCGCCCGGCAAAAGGCAATCTCTGTTTCGCGATATCCGCTCTGCATGTTTCACGTGAAACGGAGGCTCTATTTGCCGATGCAGAACTCCGAGAACACAAGATCGAGGATTTCCTCGATATCAACGGCCCCCGTCACACGTCCCAGCGCCCGCGCCGCGAGGCGCAGATCCTCAGCCACGAGCCCATATTCCACATCAAACTCTTCCGCCTCGAAAGCGCATTGTGCGAGCGCGCGGCGTAAATGCTCGAGGGATTCCGTCAGTCCGTCCCGATGCCGTGCCCGTGTAAGTGCCGGTGCTTCACCCAGATCCATCAGGATTGCCGCTTTATCGGCGATCATCGCCATAAGCCCGTCCATGCCCTCCCCCGTTGCCACGGAAACCGCGACGCGGTCTTTGCCCGACTGGACCCGTTCAGTATCAGAAAGCAGGTCAATCTTGGTCTCGATCAAGATCCGCGCGGCATTTCCGGAGGCCGGCGCCGCCTCTTCTCTCTCGCCCGCAGATCGTGCATCCACCAGATCGAGGACCAGATCAGCCGTCTCGGCCCAGGCACGGGCCCTCCGAATACCCTCCGATTCGATAAAGTCGGCCCCTTCACGCAGTCCTGCCGTATCCGCTACCAGGACGGGATACCCGGATATGTCCAGATGGATCTCGATGATGTCGCGTGTCGTGCCCGCTACGTCGGACACTATCGCTGCATCCCTTTTGCAGAGCCAGTTTAAGAGGGAAGACTTACCGGCATTCGGGGGGCCTATAATGGCCATACGTAGTCCGTCACGGAGACGCTCGCCCCGCCCGCCGTCGTCCAAATGGGCCGAAATCGACGCATCAAGGTCATACACTTGGCCCCGGATCCCGTCCCAGACCTCCTGCGGCAGATCTTCATCCGGAAAATCGACCAGCGCCTCGATATGGCCGAGCACTCGAAGCATCCGTTGCCGCCAGTCCTGGTACAGCGCACCCAGCGCGCCCCGGCTCTGACGCCGGGCCTGAAGCCTCTGGGCCTCTGTCTCCGCATCCACCAGATCAGCGATACCTTCAGCAGCCGTCAGATCCATTTTGCCGTTGAGCACCGCACGGCGAGAGAATTCGCCCGGCTCCGCCATCCGGTATCCCGGCTGGGCCGCCAGCGCCCGCAGCATCGCAGTCTGCACGGCACGGCCGCCATGCATCTGATACTCCACCACATCCTCGCCGGTGAAACTGGCCGGGCCCGGAAAAGTCAGAACCAGACCGTCATCAATCGCGCCTTCAGCGTCGGACACCGTCGCCCGTACAGCCATGCGCGGCTCAACCCCGATCAGGCCCGTCAGACGCTGCAATCCCTCGAACGCCGCCGGGCCCGAGACCCGGAACATGGAGACGCCTGCCCGCCCCGCTGCCGTGGCAAGCGCGTAAATCGTCTCTTCCGCCGATCCGTTCATCCCGTTCCCAACTCCCGTGCCATACACAGCGCTGGACCTCACGGGTCCGAGCCCTCACCTTTGGCCTAAGAATACTGCAAACCCCGACCCCGGATGCTGTCCCATGCGCAACGAGCTCGACAAGGAAACCAGCCCCTATCTGCTGCAACACAGGGACAATCCCGTGCATTGGCAGACCTGGTCCGAAGACACCATTGCCACGGCGCGCCGGGCGGACAAGCCAATCCTGCTCTCCGTCGGATATGCCGCCTGCCACTGGTGCCATGTCATGGCCCACGAAAGCTTCGAGGACCCGGATACCGCAGCGGTGATGAACGAGCTGTTCGTCAACGTCAAGGTGGATCGGGAGGAGCGCCCGGATCTCGACATGATCTATCAGACCGCCCTCGCCATCACGGGCCAGCAGGGCGGCTGGCCGCTCACCATGTTCCTGACGCCCGAAGGCGCGCCCTTCTGGGGCGGCACCTATTTTCCGCCGGACAATCGCTATGGCCGGCCAGCCTTCCGGGATGTACTGCGCCAGATCGAAGGCGTCTACCGGGAGGATCCCGGACGCGTATCGAGCAATGTCACGGCCATCGCACAACGTCTGGAAGCCGTCTTTGCCGGCAACCCCGGCACACGCATCCCGCTGGAAGCCGCGCCGGACGTCGCCGCTCAGTTCCTATCCCAGCACGACCCGGTTTATGGCGGGATTGGCGACGCGCCGAAATTTCCCCAGCCAACCATCCTGAAATTCCTCTGGCGGACAGGCCAGCGCACCAGGAACGACCAGATGCTGCAGGCTGTGCGGACATCCGTCACCGCCATGTGCGAAGGCGGGATTTACGATCATCTGGGCGGCGGTTTCGCCCGCTATTCGACCGATGCGGAATGGCTGGCCCCGCATTTCGAGAAGATGCTCTACGACAATGCCCAGCTCGTCGCCCTGATGACCGAGATGCTGCGCCAGGAGCCGAATCCGCTCTATGAGCAGCGCATCCGGGAGACAATCGACTGGCTGTTCCGGGAGATGATCTCGGACGGCGGCGGCTTCGCCTCCGCCCTCGACGCGGACAGCGAGGGCGTGGAAGGGAAATTCTATGTCTGGAGCGCGGAAGAGATCTCCGCAAGCCTGACGGAAGCCGGTCATGATTCCGCGCTCTTCGCGGAGCATTACGACGTCACGCCCGGCGGGAACTGGGAAGACACGGTGATCCTGAACCGGCGCCACCGCAAAGGCCCCTTCCCCGAGGAGACCGAAGCAAAGCTCACTGCCGCCCGCCAGCATCTCCTGACCCTGCGCGACAAACGCATCCGCCCAAGCTGGGACGACAAGGTACTGGCCGACTGGAACGGCCTGATGATCGCCGCCCTCGCCGATGCGGCAATCCTGCTCCGGGAGGCGGACTGGCTCGCCTGTGCCGAAGGCGCCTTCGCCTTCATCGTGAGCAATATGGAGAAAGACGGGCGATTGCTGCATTCCTGCCGGAACGGACAGGCAAAGCATGCGGCCACCCTCGACGATTATGCGAACATGATCCTCGCCGCGCTTTCCCTCGAAGCCGCGACCGGAAAACCTGAATATCTGGCGAAAGCAGAAGCATGGGTTTCCGTCCTCGACCGGTATTTCCGTGATCCGAAGGACGGCTCCTATTTCTTCACGGCGGACGACCAGACCGATCTGATGCTCCGGACAAAGACCGCGATCGACAATGTGACCCCGGCCGGGAACAGCACCTTGGTCGAATGTCTCGCCCGGCTCTGGCTGCTGACCGGAAAGACGGCCTATGCCGAAAGCGCGGACAATCTGACGAAAGCCTTCGCCGGATCTTTCCAGCAACAGCCACAGGGCTTTCCCGGCCTGCTCAATGGCATGGAATGGCTCCTGCACGGCCGGCAGATTGTCATTGTTGGTGATCCGGATGCAGCAGAGACCCAGGCAATGGCGAATGCCGCCCGCACCGCCGGACGGGCCCTCGCCACCCTGCAGATCATCCAGGATGGTACCGCATTGCCGGATAATCACCCAGCCCACGGCAAGGGATCAGTCGACGGGGCAACCGCCGCATATCTCTGCGTCAATCAGGTTTGCTCGGCGCCGGAAGTTGATCCGCAAGCGTTCCAAACCGCCCTTGAGGCCCGGCCATGAGCGAGCCGCATCAGCATAGCTTCAACAGTCCCATCGGCCGTATTCATCTGACCGAAGAAGCTGGAGCCATCACAGGCCTGACATGGGTTTCACGTGAAACATCCGCATTTCATTCCGATAACGCAACAACTGATCTTCTGGCGGAAGCAGAGCGTCAGATACATGCCTACTTCGCAAAAGAGCGGCGCGATTTCGAGCTGCCCCTTGCCTTCAATCGCGGCTCCGCCTTCGAGCAGTCTGTCTGGCGCGCGATGCAGGAAATCCCCTTCGGAACAGTCTGGACCTACGGCGATA
>NZ_CAXBDC010000173.1:0-5229 GCF_963974195.1 uncultured Nisaea sp. | reverse complement strand
GGGAAAAGCTCAGCGTCGGTGTCAATTTCGTCGCGCCGGAGGACTATCACGTCGCGCTCAGGGACTATTCCCTGCACATGAAGATCTTTGGCTACTTCAAGCGGAAATACGGCTCTGTCGGCCTGTCGCTTCATGCGGGCGAGCTCTGGCTCGGCGTGACCGAGCTGAAGGACCTCACCTTCCATATCCGGGAAGCGGTCGAGATCGCCGGTGTGCAGCGGATCGGGCATGGCATCGATATCGGCTTCGAAAAAGACAGTGAAGCTCTGCTGAAACGGATGGCGGAGGACGGTATCGCGGTCGAGATCAATCTCTCCAGCAACGAGCAGATCCTCGGCGTCGCCGGCAAGGATCACCCTTTCCCGACCTACCTGAAAGCCGGCGTCCCCGTGATGCTCTCCACCGATGACGAGGGTGTGGAACGTATCGATCTCGCAAGCCAGTACCAGCTCGCGGCCGAGCGCTATGATCTTGGGTATGGCGAGCTCAAGACGCTCTCACGGCAAAGCCTGGAGAAGAGTTTCCTGACCGGGAAATCCCTCTGGCAGGATTTCCGCGTTTTCACACTGGCCGGGGAATGCAGTCACGGCTTCGACGCGGCACCCTGCAAGGCCTTCACCGGCACCAGCGACAAGGCGCGGGCGCAGGTTGAGCTGGAGAAGCGGTTCATGGTGTTCGAGGCACGCTGGTAGACGGACAGGACTCCAAACCGGCAAGCATCCGATAGCGCGCGGCGCCCTTCGGCGCCGCTATCCTATCTATCCGCGCAGGTTTTCGGCTTCTTCCACCGCCCGCCGCATGTTCGTGGACATCGTGCCGGTCACGGCACTTTGCTCTTCGACCGCGGCAGCACTTGCCGCGACCAGCGACTGAACACTGTCTATCCGGGTCCGGATCGCCGTAAGCGCGCCGACCACATCCGACGATACCGACAGCATGTTGCCGATCTCGCCCCGGATCTCGTTCGTTGCGCTCTGAGCCTGGTTGGCGAGGTTTTTCACCTCTCCCGCGACCACGGCAAAGCCCTTGCCCGCATCACCGGCACGGGCCGCCTCGATTGTTGCGTTCAGCGCCAGCAGATTGATCTGCTCGGCAATGTCGTTGATCGTCTCCAGGATCCCCGACATTGCTTGCGCGGCCCCGTCCAGACGCTTGGCGGAATTGTCGACACGGATAACTTCCTCCGCCGCCTCGGTCGAGACACTGCGGGTGTTCTCCATGCTTTCCGCGATTTCCTGGACCGACCCTGAAAGCTCTTCCGCGCCGGACGCCGTTTCCTCAAGCAGGGAGCGGATATATTCGGCCTGTTTGCGGGCAATGACATCGCTTGTCACGTCGCTCGCGAACTTGACGATTTTCACCAGGGCGCCGGAAGGCCGCATGATCGGATTGTAGGATGCCTGAATATAGACCTCACGCCCGCCCTTGCCGATCCGCCGGAACTCCGCCGCGTGGTAGTCGCCGCGATTGAGCGTCTCCCAGAATTCCTTGTACTTGGTGCTGTTTTTTTCCGCCTCATCGACAAACATCGAGTGGTGACGCCCCTGAATTTCCTCAAGGCTATAGCCCATGGTCTTCAGAAAATTCTTGTTGGCGGTGATGATCGTTCCGTCACAGTTGAACTCGATGACGGCCTGGGATCGATGGATGGCGTTGATCTGCCCCTCGTAATCCACCGTCCGGCGCTTTTGCTCACTGATGTCGGTTGCAAACTTGATGATTTTGTAAGGCCTGCCGCTCGCATCCATAACCGGATTGTAGGTCGCCTGGATCCAGACCCCGTTTCCGTCCTTGCGCAGGCGCCGGAACTCGCCACCCAGATACTTTCCGGCCCTGAGTCCGTCCCAGGCCGCCTTGTATTCCGCACTCTGCTTGACCGCGTCATCGACAAACATCGAGTGATGCCGCCCCTGAATTTCCTCAAGCCGGTAGCCCATGGTCTTCAGAAAGTTCGCGTTCGCCGTCAGAATTGTTCCATCCAGATCGAACTCGATGACGGCCTGGGAACGGTCGATGGCCTTGACCTGCCCCTCATATGCGGCATTCCGGTTTTGCTGCTCCGTGATGTCCGTCGCAAACTTGACGACCTTGTAGGGCTTGCCCCTGGCATCCATGATCGGATTGTAGGTCGCGCGGATCCATACCTCGCGCCCGTTCTTGCCAAGCCTGCGATATATCGCCGACTGGAAATCCCCGCGCTTAAGCACAGTCCAAAAGTTCTTGTACTCATCACTCTTTTTGTATGCGTCATCGACGAACATCGAATGATTTTGGCCGAGAACCTCGTTCAGCTCGTAACCCATGGTCTTCAGAAAATTCTCGTTCGCCGTCAGGATCGTCCCTTCCAGGTCGAACTCGATCACAGCCTGGGAACGGTCGATTGCCTTTAACTTGCTCTTCGCTTCGCTAAGGGCTTGTGAATCACCAAAAAGACTGAATTTCACTGCGAGCCTCCTGTTAATGCGCACCGGCATTGGCGCAGCGATTAATCCGAGCATTCCATCTTTTGAAACAGCACACGTCCTGTCCGACCATGCGCACGAAAAAACTGTAGCGATTATCCATTAATCAATAATGAAGACAGGAAACGCCATGCCAGCACGTAACATGCGGCACATTTCCGGCGGCGTTTCATGGAGACAGTAAAGATGGTGGGCCCGGAGGGATTCGAACCCCCGACAACACCGTTATGAGCGGTGCGTTCTAACCGCTGAACTACAGGCCCTATTCCGGCGGAAAGCACGGGACAGGTGTTATGCGCACCGATGGCGGCGCCGTCAACCGGCCAGCGCATCCCCAAGGCTGACTCCCGATAAAAAATGCCCGGCCGCCAGGGGCCGGGCCTTACTCTGGTCACAAAACGGGCCGAACATCTGCTCAGTGCCATCGATCCGCAGGCAGAAGCGGGGGATATCGTCCTTATCGAGATTGGCCGTCCAGTTGAAGAACGGGGAGCAGTTGCAGGCCCGCTTCAGGTCCAGAGTGGATATTTCCATCAAAACGGCCGCTCCAATTCCTCTTGGTCAAGTTGTTTATTCATGATTAAACACTACTAATTATACGGCATTGGGGAGCCTACCTTGATTATTGCCATTGACGACTTGCTAGCACGGATACCGGAAACTGCGCGGGTGTTGGATCTTGGCGGCTGGGACCGCGTACTGCCCCGAGCAAACACAGTCGTGGACATAAACCCGTACGCGACGAGAAAGATTGTGTATCCAGATATTCCAGAGCGTTTTACCGAAGAGGATTGGATTCTCGCCGACTTCTGCTCCCACAAGTTCTGGGAAAACATTCCCGACAAATCATTCGATTTCGTCACGATCTCCCATACGCTGGAAGATATTCGCGACCCGCTCTACGTATGTTCGCAGATGATCCGATGCGCGCATGCCGGCTATATCGAAGTCCCTTCGAAAGTGCGGGAACTGTCCAAGATTGATCCCACTGACATTTACTCCGGCTATTCCCACCATCGCTGGATCATCGAGCCGATGCATGACCTTACGGGCTTGATGTTCAAGGCCAAGCTCGCCTGGGCGCATCATGACGACTTCCTTGGTGATGACCGGCGTGGCCTCCTAAATGACTATTTCCATCACTTCGACGGGTATTTCTGGGAAGGGTCGTTCAAGTACGTCGAATATTTCCCGCAGGGCATGGTCCCCGAAATCGAAGATGCGAAGTGGTACTTCGACAACTACGTTCGAATGGACCGGCAGAGACGCAACATATTCGATCTGGTCCCGAATCAGTCATCGCCACAGGACGGGTCATGTCTTTGGGCAACAGAATACACGCTTCCCTCACATTGGATGCTGGCGTACGGCGAGAAGGCCCCAACTTACATGCGGTACTACGAGTAGGCCCGGTCCCTCCTTCTCACGCCGAACGTCAAAGCCGCGCGGCGACAGCAAAGAAACGTCAATCTGGTCGAGGAAACCCGCCGCGGGAAGCTGGAGTTTAACTGGTGCGTGGAAACGCTCTCGACAGGCGTCAGCACCGATGGTGGCGCCGTCAACCGGCCAGCGTATCCCCCAGGCTGACTCACGATAAAAAATGCCCGGCCGCCAGGGGCCGGGCAGTCAGGCTTTGTCGGACCGCAGATCAAGAAACGCTCCGAGCCGCCAGGGATTGATTCGTCTGACTGTGCTCCCCCGCTCAGCCGGCGGCGCCTTCCTGGACGATGGTATAGCGCGCCGTGCAGATGCTGCGGGTTTCGCTGGCGATACGGTCCCAGACCTGCCGGGCCTCGCCCTGGTCACCAAACGGGCCGAACATCTGCTCGGTGCCGTCGATCAGCTGGCTGAAGCGGGTGTCCGTGTATTCTCCGCCGATGACCCAAAAACGATTGCTCATTGTCTTTCTCCTTCTTCTCTGCGGGTTTGGTGCGGGTTGTCCGGGAGCCGGCGGACTGCATCGGGTGGTTAGCTGCCCACCGGCCCCAAACCTCCCGGACCTTTATTCCGCTGCCGTGCGTGCGGCTTCCTCGGTGCCGTGGAACTGGGCTTCCTCGGTGGAGCCGGTCAGTGCCGTGGTTGAGGAGGCATCGCCCTTGATCGCGGTCGCGACCGCGTCGAAATAGCCGGTACCGACCTCGCGCTGGTGCTTCGTCGCGCTGTAGCCTTTGGCCTCGGCAGCGAACTCCGCGTCCTGCAACTCCGAGTAGGCCGCCATGCCGCGCTCGCGATAGCCGGAGGCCAGCTCGAACATGCCGTAATTGAGGGAGTGGAAACCGGCCAGGGTGACGAACTGGTACTTGTAGCCCATGGCCCCGATCTCGCGCTGGAAGCGGGCGATATCGTCCTTGTCCAGATTGGCCGTCCAGTTGAAGGACGGGGAGCAGTTATAGGCCAGCATCTGGTCCGGGAATTCCTTGCGGATGGCCTCGGCAAAGCGCTTGCACTGCTCCAGGTCCGGCGTCGATGTCTCCATCCAGAGCAGGTCGGAATACGGCGCATAGGCAAGCGAACGAGCAACGCAACGCTCGAAGCTGGTGCCGTCCTTCAGGCGGAAGAAGCCTTCCGCCGTGCGCTCGCCGGTCAGGAACGGGCGGTCGCGCTCATCCACGTCGCTGGTCACCAGCTTGGCGCTCTCCGCATCCGTGCGGCAGATCACCAGCGTCGGCACGCCCTCGACATCGGCGGCGAGACGGGCCGCGTTCAGGGTGTTGATATGCTGCTGCGTCGGCACCAGAACCTTGCCGCCCATATGGCCGCACTTCTT
>NZ_CAXBDC010000172.1:0-5252 GCF_963974195.1 uncultured Nisaea sp. | reverse complement strand
CGACGAAGACGTGCTGGATACCTGGTTCTCCTCCGCGCTCTGGCCGTTCTCGACGCTCGGCTGGCCGGAAAAGACACCGGAGCTGGATCGCTATTATCCGGGTGACGTGCTCGTCACCGGTTTTGACATCATCTTCTTCTGGGTTGCCCGGATGATGATGATGGGCATTCATTTCATGGGCGAGGTGCCGTTCTCGACGGTCTATATCCATGCTCTGGTCCGGGATCAGCACGGCGCCAAGATGTCCAAGTCCAAGGGCAACGTGATGGATCCGCTCGATCTGATCGAGAAATTCGGCACCGACGCGCTGCGTTTCACCCTTACCGCCATGGCGGCGCAGGGCCGGGACATCAAGCTCGCCGAGAGCCGGGTCGAGGGGTACCGGAACTTCACGACCAAGCTCTGGAACGCGGCCCGCTATGCGGAAATGAACGAGTGTCAGTGGGATGCGTCGTTCGATCCAAAAGCCGCGACACAGACCGTAAATCGCTGGATCATCTCCGAGTTGGCGGAAACGGAAGCCAAGGTCTCCAAGGCGATCGACAGCTACCGGTTCAACGACGCGGCGGGCGCGCTTTATCACTTCATCTGGGGTACCTACTGTGACTGGTATCTGGAATTCACCAAGCCGATCCTCTCCGGTGCCGACAAGGCTGCCGCTGAGGAAACCCGCAAGGCGACGGCCTGGGTGCTGATGCAGGCAATCAATCTGCTGAACCCGCTGATGCCGTTCATTACAGAAGAGCTGTGGTCTGCTTTTGGCGGCGAAGGTCAGTTGATCACCACGGCCTGGCCGGATGGTTTGCAGGACGCTGCTGACGCGGATGCCATCGCCGAGATGGACTGGGTGGTGCGTCTGATCTCCGAGGTGCGTTCTATCCGCTCGGAAATGAACGTGCCGGCCGCCGCGAAGATCGATCTGCTGCTGAAGGACATGTCCGCTCAAACGGCGGAGCGTCTGGAGCGGAACCGGGATGTGATCCTCCGTCTCGCCCGTCTGGAGAATATTTCCGCGACGGACGACATTCCGACCGGTGCGGTGCAGGGTGTGATTGACGAGGCGATGATCGTTCTGCCGATCGCCGATGTGGTCGATCTGGCCCAGGAACGCGTGCGGCTGGAAAAGGATCTCGGCAAGCTCGATGGCGAGATCATGAAGCTGGACAAGAAGCTGTCGAACGAGAGCTTCATCTCCCGGGCCCCGGCCGAAGTGGTTGAAGAAAACCGCGAGCGGCTGGCCGATGAGAAGGCCCGGCGGGACAAGCTGGCCGCCGCGCTGGAACGGATTGCCGCGCTCTAGTCGCTAGCGTCTTAGTCTGGAACATTTTCCCAAAGCCCGCGCTTCCCTGCGCGGGCTTTTTCTTCGGCCGGTCTGTAGGCATCACCCGCTACATCGGCAACGGCCCAGCCTGCCAGCACCATCTCGTTCGACAGATCCTTGTTGTTAACGATGCAGCGGGCGTTGAAAGTCTCCACGGCGACGCAGCGGGCCTGCTTTCGATCCGCCAGCTCTTGCAGATGCTTTTTTGCAGCGGCGCCGCAGAGCCAGGGCAGGGCGCCGCGCAGGCATTTCTGGCGCGGGCCGGGGGCAACGATCCCGAACAGTTTGATCACACTTCTGTCTATCTGGATCGTGCCTGCATCAATAACGCGGGCTTCGCCTTCGATGACGATCGGCTTTTTGTCCGCGGCGATTGCGGCACTGGAAAATCCGGCCAGACAGAGAAGCATCGAGAGCAAGAGGACTGGCGCATGCATGCGGTCGCTCCATGTTCAAATCGACGGTGCGATGAAATCAGGCCAGATTCCGCTTTCTTCTGCAAGGGTGAGGGGATCTTTTCCACGGGTGAAGCCGGTTTCAACCAACAGGGCCTTCATGCCCCGGGAGCGCCCGCCGAGCACGTCCGTGTGGAGTGTGTCGCCTACACAAAGCACTCTCTCGGGCGGGATATGGGCCAGGTCGCGCATGGCCAGCTCATAAACGGGGGCGAAGGGCTTGCCGAGAAAGACCGGCTCTACCCCCGCTTCGTCCGCGAGTTGATGCGCGAGATAACCGGGCTCCAGGCTCATTGCATCGGTATAGGGAGCTGTCAGGTCCGGGTTTCCAACGATGACGGGGCGGGGATGGCGCTTGAAGCTCTCGAGGATCGGCGCGAAATCCTTTCTCCAGAAATCATCGCAATCGAGCAGCAACAAACCGCAGGCCTCGTCGATATTGACGCCGTCACCCGGCCAGCCGCGAATGTCATGGCCCCCATGAGGGATGAGACGGGGATCGAGCCCGATGGCGGCCCAGAAACCATCTCCTCCACGCTCAAGCATGCTTTCAAGCAGGCTGACACCGGCAAAAATCTCTGATTCCTCAAACATATAACCGCGTGCGCGATGGCTCTCGCACATTGCCGCGATGCTCTTGGAGCCGTCATTCGAGACGACACGGACGGCAACGCCTGCCTTGCGTATACAGTCATAAGCCGCAGGGCCTTGGGGGATGACTGGCGGGCCGAGGCTGAGAACGCCGAAATTATCGAGGATCACGGCGTCGAAATCGCCGATGATTTCGGCAATGCCGGATATACGGCGCGGCGTGACAGGCGGCGGTGCGGGCGGCAACCGGTGCGACCAGCGCAGATATCCGGCCCAGCTATCGTCAAACGTCAGGTATTCCCTCGCGCACATGCCTGTCAGTTCCTCAGTCGGTCGGGTTTTGGAACCGGAGCGGTTCCAGAAGAATGGTTCCGGGCAAATTGCCTTCGCGCATGGCCCGTGATTAAGATGTCATGCATTGATTACAGGCAGATGCACCCTCTGCCAACGCCGCCTCATCCCCGAGGGTACGGAATCTGAATGATACAGCACGGAGACAGGACCAGGATTGAACAGGAGCCGCGCCGCTGGCGCAGCACCGAGTTCATGGGGCTTGTCGTTTTTCTTCTCATCTGCGTGGCTGTCCTGCCTTTTGTGCGGGATAGCTACATCTTCCAGGATGTCTGGGTTTCGCTCTGCGGCGCCATCGGCATCAACTAGCTTAGGCATAACCTTCGGACGGGAGAGCCCGAATGGCGCGGATTATCATCGGCGGCTTTCAGCACGAGACCAACACATTCGGCCCCAGCAAGGCGGGACTGGACGCTTTTACCAGCCCCGGTAGCTGGCCTGCACTGGTCACGGGGGCGCCATTGTTCGACGCCGTCAAGGGTATCAACCTGTCCGTCGCGGGCTTCATCGAGCAGGCCCGGAAGCTCGGGCATGAGCTGGTGCCGGCAAGCTGGGCCGCCGCATCTCCCTCCGCTCACGTGACGGATGAAGCCTACGAGCATATCGCCGGGCTGATTCTCAAGGGCATTGAAGAAGCCCTGCCGGCCGACGCGGTCTATCTCTGCCTGCATGGCGCGATGGCGACGGAAACGTACGAAGATGGCGAGGGAGAGCTGCTGCGCCGGATACGCGCGCTCGTCGGCGAGGATATGTTGATTCTGGCCAGCCTCGACCTGCATGCGAACGTCACGCCGGAGATGGTTTCCCTGGCCAACGGCCTCGACGCCTACCGGACTTATCCGCATATCGACATGGCGGACACGGGCGCCCGGGTTGCGCGGCGGCTGGACGCCCTTCTGACGTCAGGCCGTAAACCCGTTCACACTTTCGCGCAAATCCCCTTCCTGATGCCGCTGGTCCGGCAATGCACGATGGCCGAACCTGCCGCAGGGCTTTACGCCAGGATCCCGGACCTTGAGGCGGCGCATGACGTCTCGCTTTCCTTCGCAACGGGCTTTCCGGCAACCGATATCTATCATTGTGGCGCGTCTGTTTTCGCTTACGGCGATGACGAGGGGAGTGTGAAACAATCGGTGAAACAACTGGTTGATGCTATTTGCGCCAAGGAGGCAGACTTCTCTGCGGCATTGCCCGATCCTGACGAGGCCGTGCGTGAAGCGATGCGTATAGCGGCTACCGCAGACCGTCCGGTCGTCATTGCCGATGTGCAGGATAATTCCGGCGGCGGCGCGAACAGCGACACGACGGGGATATTGCGGGCGCTGGTCAACAATGGCGCCGAAGGCGCTGCGATCGGCCTGCTGGTGGATGCCGAGGCGGCTCTGGCCGCGCACGAGGCCGGTGAGGGGGCTGAAATCACGCTTGGCCTTGGCGGTAAATCCCGGGTGCCGGGCGATGCGCCCTTTGAAGGCACGTTCCGGGTCGAGGCGCTGTCGAATGGCGAGTTCACGGCGACCGGGCCGTTCTATTCCGGCACCCACATGCGGCTCGGCCCATCGGCCCGGCTCAGCATCAACGGGGTGCAGATTCTGGTCGGCTCCCGCAAGGTGCAGATGGCCGACCGGATGATGTACCGGTTCCTTGGCATCGAGCCGGAACAAATGAAGATTCTGGTGAATAAAAGCTCGGTGCACTACCGCGCCGATTTCGTGCCCATCGCGGCGGAAATTATAGAATGTGCATCTCCAGGCCCGGTTCTGGCCGATCCGGCGGCGCTACCGTGGAAACATCTTCGCGGCGGGCTGCGGACACGGCCGTTGGGGGAGCCGTTCAAAGCGGGGTGAGTACAAATCGTCATCCTCGCGTCAGCGGGGACCCAGGGAAGGTCAATAGAACTCTATGATCAACCAGGTCCCGGCTCTTCGGCCGGGATGACGACCTAATTAAGTGGCGTAATCTAGTTACGCTGCGAGCTCGATCCAGACCGGGGTGTGGTCCGAGGCTTTGGACTTGCCACGGGGGCCTGAATCGATGCCGGAGGCTTTCAGCCGGTCGGCTGCTTGTGGCGAGAGCAGCAGATGATCGATCCGGACGCCGTGATCGTTCTGCCAGGCGCCGCCCTGATAATCCCAGAAACTGTAGCGGTGCGGCGCGGTATTGTAGATCCGGTAAGCGTCCGCATAGCCGAGATTGAGGATGGAGCGGTATGCGGCGCGGGATTCCGGCTGGCACAGCGCATCGTCTGCCCAGGCCACCGGGTCATGCACGTCTTCATCCATCGGCACGACATTGTAATCGCCCGCAAGCACGACGGGGCCTTCACTTTGCAGCAGGGTTTCCGCCCGGGCCTTCAGGCGTTTCATCCAGCCGAGCTTGTAGGTGAATTTCTCGGTTGCGATAGGGTTGCCGTTCGGCAGATAGATCGAGGCGAAACGAATGCCGCCAATAGTGCCCTCGACATAGCGGGCCTGCTCATCACTGTCATCGCCGGGAAGGCCGACCTGCGGATCCTCGATCTCGTGCTTCGAGAGGAT
>NZ_CAXBDC010000171.1:0-5470 GCF_963974195.1 uncultured Nisaea sp. | reverse complement strand
CTAAAGCTCTTTCGCCTTCAGGCGGATGATCAGGTCGACCCGCTCGATCTCCGTGCCTTCCGGAGCATCCGGAAGGTTCACGAAACCAACCCGTTCCGCCGGAATATCTGTCAGCCGCAACTCGTCCTCGACGAAGAAGTGATGGTGATCCGTGGTGTTCGTATCGAAATACGAACGGCCGGATTCCACGACAACTTCGCGCAGCAGGCCGGATCCGGTGAACTGGTGCAGCGTGTTGTAAACAGTGGCAAGCGAGACCGCGATCCCGGCTTCACCGGCTTCCTTGTGAAGCTGCTCCGCCGTCACATGGCGATCGCCCGCAGCGTATAGCAGGTCCGCGAGTGCGAGACGCTGACGCGTCGGGCGCAATCCGGCCCGCGTCAGGCGGCCGGACAGGCTCTGCATTTCGCCCAGGCTCTGCGTTTCACTAGGGGTATCTGCACTGCTCATTCCCGGTCTTCCATTCGGTCTCTCGGGGTTTCGTCGCTCGGGCACATCAATCATAAGAAAGAGCGTTAATCCGCCCCATATGTCAAGTCATCGGGTATCACACTCCACCTGATTGCTTGCACTCCCCACCATATTTAGGGTAGGCGGTGCATGAAATGTGAGAGATGGCGCGGTCGCGCGGTTGCAGTCTATCATGGGACCAGACAGGGTCCCGCCTGACGACAAGCGCTGGCGTACGGGAAGGAACGGCATTGTTGGACTTCAAGGAAAAGAACAGCTTCGGGTACGAAGACCTGATCAAATGCGCCAAGGGAGAGCTTTTCGGCCCCGGGAATGCGCAACTTCCGATGCCTCCGATGCTGATGTTCGACCGTATCACCAATCTCTCGACCAGCGGCGGGGCATATGACAAGGGCTCGGTCACGGCCGAATACGACATCAAGCCGGACCTCTGGTTCTTCGATTGTCATTTCGTCGGCGACCCGGTGATGCCGGGCTGCCTCGGCATGGACGCTCTCTGGCAATTGCTCGGCTTCACGCTGGGCTGGATGGGCGGTCCGGGTTCCGGCCGCGCGATCTCGGTCGGCGAAGTCAAATTTTCCGGCCAGGTGCTGCCGTCCGCAAAGCTGTTGACCTACACGCTGGACCTCAAGCGCGTTATCATGCGCAAACTCTATATGGGGATCGCCGACGGCCGCGTGGAATGCGACGGTGTCACGGTCTTCGAGGCCAAGGACATTCGCGTCGGACTGTTCCAAAACACGGTAACCGAAGGGGCAAATTGATATGCGTCGCGTCGTCGTCACCGGGCTCGGAATCGTCTCCAGCATCGGCAATAACGCAGAAGAAGTCACCGCTTCCCTGCGCGCCGGTAAATCCGGCATCGAATTCGCGCCGGACTATGCCGATCTCGGTTTCCGCTCCCACATTCATGGCTCGATCAAGCTGGATCCGTCGGAACATATCGACCGGAAGCTGATGCGGTTCATGGGCAACGGCGCAGCCTACAATTACATCGCGGCCCAGCAGGCCATAGAAGATGCGGGCCTGGAGCCCGCCGATGTCAGCAACCCGATGACCGGCATGGTCATGGGGTCCGGCGGCCCGTCCACTTCCAACATGATGCAGGCATTCGACACAGCCCGCGAAAAGGGTCCGAAGCGGGTCGGCCCCTACATGGTGCCGCGGGTCATGTGCAGCACCAATTCCGCGACCCTGTCGACCGCCTTCAAGATCAAGGGCCTCAGCTACTCCATCTCCTCGGCCTGCTCGACCAGCTCGCACTGCGTCGGCAATGCCTATGAGCTGATCCAGATGGGCAAGCAGGATGTCATGCTAGCCGGCGGCGGCGAAGAGCTGCACTGGACGCTGTCCGTCCTGTTCGACGCCATGGGCGCGCTCTCTTCGAAATTCAACGATACGCCCGACAAGGCCTCGCGCGCCTATGACGCCAATCGCGACGGTTTCGTCATCTCCGGCGGCGGCGGTGTCCTCATCCTCGAGGAACTCGAGCATGCCAAGGCACGCGGCGCCAAGATTTACGGCGAAGTTGTCGGCTACGGCGCAACGTCAGACGGCGCCGACATGGTCGCGCCCTCCGGCGAAGGCGGCGTGCGCTGCATGCAGATGGCCCTCAAGAACGTCGAAGGGCCGGTCGATTACATCAACGCCCACGGCACCAGCACGCCGGTCGGCGACACGATCGAGCTGGAAGGCATTCGCGAGGTCTTCAAGGACCGGAACGCGATCCCGCCAATCAGCTCGACCAAATCCCTGAGCGGCCATTCACAGGGCGCCACCGGCGTCCATGAGGCCATCTACACGCTTCTGATGATGAAGAACGACTTCATCGCGGCCTCCGCCAACATCGAAACCGTCGATCCGGAGGTCGAGGACATGCCGATCGTTCGGGAGCGCGTGGACAATGCCGGGCTGCGTGTTGCCATGTCTAACAGTTTCGGATTCGGCGGCACCAATGCCGTGCTAGCCTTCCAGAAATACGACGCCTGATAGCGGAGCGACCGGGATGACCGACCTGATTGACGACACGGCCGATCAGCATGAAGCGGAAGCGACGCCTTACAAAGGCCTGATGGCTGGCAAGCGCGGTTTGATCATGGGGGTTGCCAACGATCGCTCGATCGCCTGGGGCATTGCCTCCGCCGTCGCCTCGCAAGGTGCCGAGCTGGCTTTCACATACCAGAACGAGTCCCTGAAAAAGCGGGTTCATCCCCTGGCGGAGAGCGTTGGCTCACCGCTTGCCGTCATGTGCGACGTCGCGGATGACGATGCGCTTGACCGGGCATTCGATGAAATCGGTACTGCCTGGGGCGGTCTGGATTTCGTGCTGCACGCCATTGCCTATTCGGACAAGGGCGAGCTGAAGGGGCGCTACGCGGACACGTCGCGGGAAAACTTCCTCAATACGCTCGACATCTCCTGCTTCTCCTTCACGAACATCGCCCGCCGTGCCTGGCCCCTGATGAAGGATGGCGGCAGCATGCTGACCCTGTCCTATCTCGGCGCCAACCGCACCACGCCGAACTACAATGTCATGGGGGTGGCCAAGGCCGCCCTGGAAGCAAGTGTCCGGTATCTGGCCGCCGATCTCGGCGAGCACGGCGTCCGGGTCAACGCGATCTCCGCAGGGCCGATGAAGACCCTTGCCGGCTCGGCCATTGCCGATGCCCGCCATACGTTCCGCTTCGCCGAGAACAACGCGCCGCTCAAACGCAACGCATCGCTCACGGAAGTCGGCCAGGCCGGACTGTATCTGCTGAGCGACCTGTCGGCGGGCGTGACGGGGGAAATCCACTATGTCGACGGGGGCTTCCACACCGTCGCCATTCCGAAGCCGGAACGGGCCGCGGAAGACTAACTAATCCACGAAAGACTGGCTTGAAGAGCCTCAGGTACGGCGGCTGCGAAGGTCAACAATGCCTTCGCCGCTTCTCAGCTCGTATCCCGGCAGCTTCTTCTTCAGCAGATCCACGGCCAGCCCGGAGGATTGCGGCCGCGTGATGCTGAGAATTTTCGGCGATCCGTCACTGGCCTCGAACGGGAAGAGAAGGCGGAGAAAGTTCCGCTCTTCGCCATGCGCGTAATTACGGTGCACGATCGAGAGGTTCGGCCACTTTGTTTCGCGGCAGACCAGGTAATCTTCAAGCTGGCACCGCCGCAGCGCCTCGTCATCCAGCTCCGCGAACTTCATCCCGGTCATATCGGCGCCATGCCAGAAGCCGGTGCCGGTATCCCAGTGCTCGATGAAATAGCCGTCGGGGTTTTCCTCGCCCACGTCGAAGACATGGATGGCGCATTGCGGGGCAATCGCCCTTAGCACCTCAAGCTTGAACCGGCCTTGTATCAGCCGGCCCTCCGGATCGCGCGCCTTCTCTATATAGAGAGCGCAGCGCTCCATCTGGTCCGGGTCAAGGCCATGCAGAAGCTCATCACGGACATATATCTTCCGGCTGCGGCTGAGATCGCTCTCCCAGATCTTGTAGCCAATGACCGGATCGGCCTGCGCCGGAACCAGAAGCTTTCCGCTCCCGCCCGCACCGGTCGGCTCCCAGTCTTCGGGAATGATCTCGTCGAGCCGTTGCAGGGTTTTCATCGACGCTTCGAAGTCGGGACTGTCGATGCCTTTAAGCAACGTGTCGGATATACCCGCCGCGGAAGCGAGTTTGTATTTCCGTATCCCTGTCTCGACGTAATAGCGATGGCAACGGTGCCGCAATTCCGCCTCGAGCTTCGATATCGCATGTTTGAATCGGCCCATACCTAAGACCTTATTCCCATTTCTCTGGGAAAGCAATTCCCATTTTTCTGGGAATTTATTACCAGGGCGCCATTTTTTTAAAGATCTCGCCGGAAATTTTTCCATTTATATTCAGCTTATTAGCACAGTACGGTGTATCTCTGTATGCAAATTCAACACGCTAGACGGGTATCCCGAACAATTTACGCTTGCGCTTTCCCACTTTTCTGGGAATAGTGACGATTATAAGAACCCTACTACTTGGAGACACCTCATGGCAGACAGCTTGAAACCGTCCGGACAGGGTAAAGACATACTCGGATCAGCCCTGAAGACGGTTGAGGACGGAGATCGCGACGCCAGCCGCATGGTGCGCCGCCACTTCCGTCTGGAAAGCCGACGCACAAGCATCTGTCTGCACCCGGAAGAATGGTCGATGTTCGACCTCGTCTCGAAAAGGCTTGGCTATAATGTCAAAGCCCTGATCAACGAGATCGACCGAACCCGCGGATCCAGTTCCGTTCCTTCAGCCATGCGGGTTTTCATGTTGGGATATTGGCGGGATCTCGCCCGGATGAATGCCGGCCGGACCGCTCAGGCCAGCGCAGCCAACAGGGGCTCGTCGGTAATGACCGCATCCACCCCCCAGCCTATGAGGCTCGCAGCCCGCTCCGGATCGTTTACCGTATAAGTAAGGATCCGGAAGCCCGCCTCATGTATGGCCGTAATCAGTGCGGCATCCAGGCGGGCATGGTTCGGATGTACCGAGAAACATCCAAGGTCCCTGGCTGCCTCATGCCAACCCTCTGCCATCGTGTCTGACAGATAGCCTCGGAGAAAATCCGGGGCTTTTTCTTGTGCGATCCGCAAACAGTCCGGCACGAAGCTGGAGACGATAATCCGCTCCGTCAGGTCCGGGCACAGATCGTTCAGCATCTGCGAGACCAGCTCGGCTGTGCGCGCTTCCCGGCCCCTGGTCGGCTTGATCTCCACATTCATCGACAGGCCAAGAGCCCGGCAGCAGGAGATGGCTTCCTCGAAGGTCGGCACACGCTCTCCGGCAAAGCCCGGATCGAACCAGGAGCCGGCATCAAGCGTCTTGAGAGCGGACAGGGTTTGCGCGGCAACCGGCCCGGAGCCGCTATTGGTCCGGCCCAGCTCCTCGTCATGATGCAGCACCGGCACATCGTCCGCGCTCAGCATCACATCGAACTCCACCCACGAAAAACCGGCCTCCGCCGCAAGGCGGAAGCCGGTCAATGT
>NZ_CAXBDC010000170.1:0-5535 GCF_963974195.1 uncultured Nisaea sp. | reverse complement strand
TTCACCTGCTGGATCACATGCGCCATGGTGAAGGTCTTGCCCGAGCCCGTAACCCCGAGCAGCACCTGATCCATCTCGCCCTGCGTAATCCCGCCGATCAGCTCCGCAATCGCCGCCGGCTGATCGCCCGCCGGCTTGTACTCCGAGACGATCTCAAACGGATGCCCCCGGTCCT
The DNA here is from genome assembly GCF_963974195.1 of uncultured Nisaea sp. Classification (NCBI taxonomy): domain Bacteria; kingdom Pseudomonadati; phylum Pseudomonadota; class Alphaproteobacteria; order Rhodospirillales; family Thalassobaculaceae; genus Nisaea; species uncultured Nisaea sp. Next base: position 5,360 of record NZ_CAXBDC010000170.1, on the reverse strand, counting down.
GCGGTGCCGCGTCGGATTTCAGGTCGGGCTTCACGGCGCCGTAAAGCGGCAGCGGGCGAGGTTCGTCGAGTTGGGTGCTCATGGGGAGAATGTAGGGCGTGAGAGAGATGGAGCAAAGAGCTGACTTTACCAGTCTGTCTCAGCTTTCCAAGTCAGGATATTCAGCGCGCTTGGTGTCATGATTATGTGGGATTTTGAGTATAAAATCAGAAAAGAAATTAACGTTGTAGTTATGATTTATAATTTTTTCGCATTGATGTATTTTTCATTTCTGTTTTCATGATTTAAAATTTCGGGTTTGAAGATTATTTGATTTAGTATAGAATTTTAGTCTTTAATGGGTGGGTATTATTGAAGTTGTTCGATAAATAGTGACCAGAAATATTCTGCTGTTCCTTCTTTCGTCATTTTGGACGTGCGGATTCCAGAGAAAGGAAGGCCCATCGGCTTCAGGAACATGTTTTGATCGTCGTGCTCTACAGAAACGCTTTCGTTGCAGCTGTTGTCGTTAGCGTCAGCATTCATTGAGTAGTTTATGCTATTTCCAAACATTCCTCCCAATCGAATTTTGCAGCTAGAAATGGATTCTCCATTCTTGTAGATTGTTGTTATAAATTTGTTTGAGTCTATTTCTCGGAAGCGAAAGTTCAATTCTGGATTGCGTGTTTTTAGTTCTTCTAGTGAATTTTGAAAGTATCTCTTAACATACTCAAATGTTAAGTCCAAAAAATTATCGTAATCTATCTCGGAAAATTCTTTTCTAATCCTTAAGTTACTTGACCGTATGATTTCAATATTTGCTAATTCGGTGAGTTCGGAAATTTCTTCTGGGAGAATGATCGGTATCGGTTTTTGGGGTTGCATCGTGCTGCTTTGTGCGTTGATCGCTGATTTAATTGCTTTGACGACGTCCACAAAAGCTTCATCTAGGTCGGGCCACGTATTGATTGGTTTGCCATCTGTTGGGGTGGCTAACAATTTTCCAAAAGGCATATCGTGCCACAGGCAATGACGCAAAATTACAGGAATAACGCGAGCTGAGCCTTCTTCGTGACGTTCAATTGCCCGTGCCATTTCGATATTGTAGCAATACGGTGAAGCAATAAAATCAGCACTTACTAAAAGTAGAATTATTTCTGAATTTTCTAAATTTTTGGATATGTTGCCATCAACCGGGTCGCCGGGCAAAATTCTTCTATCGTGCCATGTCTCTATAAACCCTTGGTGTTTAAGTGCTGCAAGATGTTTTTCAAGTGTATCCCTGTAGACTTCATCAGCATGTGAGTAGGAGAAAAAAATCTTGATCACAAATTTTCATCCAAATTGGTTCAAGCTAAAAAATCGCAGATAGTTGTCCAATCATCTGTCGATTCGAATTCATTTGGTAGGTAAATTTTCCATTTGCCAAAAAAGCCAGTTGAGGTGAGATCTTCTCTGTAATTAATTAGTTCACCTTTCTCGATATCAAAAAGACCACGTTGACGACCAAATTCGTTTTCGTGTTCCAGAACTCTCATCATCCATGCATCAGCTGTGCGAATGACTACTCCGTTCTCATCGTAGATGTTATTTGCATAACCTTCAAAAGGCCCTGTTTGATCAATTTTTAGGATTGGTTTTGCATCATAGGCTAGAACATCAAGGTTAGTAGGCGTTTTTATAATTTTGTAATTTGGCTTATTGTTTTCAAAAGAAATTAGAGATCGAATATTTTTATCATTAAAATCAAGTGCGACTAGTGAAAGGGTACCTTTACTTCCGTACTTAAGCTCTCGGACAATTTGATTTGGTGTGCACTGATCCAATTTCTTGACTGTGCAGCCGTCTGTGATATTCATTTGTCGGTTCTCCGGAGGGTGGTCGATTATTGTGTTCTTTTGACTGTCAGTTTAGGTGTGAATTTCTCTTATGGATAGAGTTTTGAGTCGAAAAAACCTAAGCAGTTCTTCAAACTGCTAACATTTTTCATGGGAGTTAAGGGGGCACACACTTCATTTCCGCTCGCAGTCTTCCTAAGCAGCCCCACGCTCACGCGGTGCAATCAGGCACTCCGCCGGTACTTTCCACTTCTTATGCAACCGCCACATCACCGCCTTGGATAGCTCACGCTTGCCGAGCAGTACTTCGCTTGCCCGAGCCTGGATCGGCGGCGGGGATCGGGATGTGTTTAGCCTCCCACGCTTCCACCAGGGTGACAACCACGTCTAGTTCATCACCATCTGAACTGTCCGGTGCCACGTCCATCAGGGCGTCGATCCGCGTCAGTGCCGCCGCGTGGTCGGCCTCGGGCTTGATCGGGCGTATTGCCATCATGCTCCGCTTTCCGGCGTACAGGCCTTTGACGAAAGCCGCTCACCCTGCACAAATCCTATGATATTGTCGCACCAGTGTCTCTCTGGAGGAGCCATATGAGCGTCATACGCAGAGCCATCTCCATCACGGAACAGCAGGATGCGTGGGTCAAGGATCGGATCGCATCGGGTCAGTACGCGAACCACAGCGAATATATCCGCGATCTGATCCGGCGGGATCAGGCGGATGCGGTCGAGACCGAGGCGATCCGCGCCGCTCTCGCCGAGGCGGAGGAAAGCGGCCCGTCGGAGCCGTTCGATGCGGAGCAGTTCAAGGCGAAGATGAAAGCGGAGTATGGCCGGGTCTGACGTCCGCCTCGCCCCCAAGGCGCGGACGGATTTGATCGCGATCTGGCGGTTCTCGGCCCGGCTTTGGGGAGTTTCACGCGCGGACCGGTATGTTGATGAACTCTCGGCCGCCTTTGCGCTGCTGGCGCAACTGCCTTTTGCCGGAAGCGCTTGCGACGATATCCGAACGGGATATCGCCGCCACCCTGTCCAGCGGCACATGATCTATTACCGGCGGACGAAAACGGGAATTGAGGTCATGCGCATCCTGCACGCCCGCATGGTGCCGCAGCTCTGAGGATTGTTGGTCACGCGGCCTCCGGCGCCTTCAAACTCTCATAACTCACCACCTGCCGCAGCCCGCTGAACAGCGACACGGCGAAGGATGCGGCAAAGGCCAGCGCGACAAACCCGATCCCGGCCTCCGGCCCGGCGGCACCCGCAACCGCGCCGCCGATCAGCGCGCCGAGCGGGCGGATTCCGTAGATGGCGGTCTGGATCACCGCGTTCACCCTTCCGAGCAGGGCGGGCGGGGTGACGAGCTGGCGGACGGAGTTCTGCGCGATCAGCCACATCGAGGGGCCGAAGCCGAGGCCGAAGAAGCAGGCATAGAGCAGAGTGTCCGGGCTGCTTGGCCCGATCTGCGTCAGGCAGGCGGCGGCGACGGCGGAGCTGCCCGGCCCGAACAGCAGGATAAAGCTGGGGGCAATCCTGCCCGCTATGCGGCCGGACAGCCAGGACCCGGAAACGGCCGCGAGGCCAAAGGCGGAGAGGGCGACGCCGAAGGTGCCGGGATCGAAGTGGTAGATGTCCCGGATTGTCGGCACCAGCACGACCAGCAGGGCGGCGAAGGCGAGGTTCCAGAAAATCGCGCAGAGGGAGATGGCGAGCAGCAGCTTGTGCGCCAAGACATAGCGCCCGCCCTCGAGGATCCGGGTGATCCGGGAGACGCGCGGCGCCTGGCTCGTCTCGAAGGCCGGCAGGGACGCGGTGAAGGCCAGCGCGACGAGGGCCGCGCATGCGGCGGCGGCATAGATCAGCGGCGCGGGAACCCTGGCCACGATCAGGCCGACAACCAGCGGAACCGCAAAGCTGCAGAGCGCCTTCGGTGTCTCGATGGCGGCGTTGGCGCGGGCCAGCCCTGCGGGCGGGACAGCTTTCGGCAGGATCGACAGGGCACTGAGGGCGAACAGCACGGTGCCGAACCCGGCCAGCGTGATGCCTGCCCCGAACCAGACAACGCTCCCGGTCCAGACGCCAAACCCGGCGCCGGTGAAGCCCGAGAGCGCGATCAGGGAAGAGGTTATGGCAAGGCTGCGCAACTGCCGCCGGTCCACCAGCATGCCGAAGGGGATCGAGCCCAGCAGATGCGCCATGGACTGGCAGGCGACGAGAAGGCCGATCAGCTCGGCGGAGGCGTTGAAGGCCAGCGCGGCGACAAGCGGGACAGAGACGAGGGCGATCTGATCGCCCAGATGCGTGCCATAGGCGGCACCGGCAAGACGGTGGATGACGGACATGAAAACCTCCAAAGCGTTTCGCCGGAAATACGTTTTTGATGGCGTGCGGGATATCCGGTGCTTGCGCGGCTATTCCCCGGCGGGTTTGCCAGATGGCCTGTCCGGCCGCATGCGCGATTTCCGCAACCGGCAGGGGCATCCTGCCTAAAGCCATTATTTTATAAGGTTATGAAGGCATTAACGTAATTGTTACGATTTTATTCAATTATTGATAATTCACAGAGAAGGCACGGCACATGGGCATGCGCATTCGTGAGGATTATCGCGGTATCACCGGGCCGGAAAAAGCCGGTATCCTGTTGATGTCCCTCGGCGAGGAGCAGGCAGGCAAGCTCTTCTCCATGCTCGATGACGAGGAGATCAAGGAAGTCTCCCAGGTCATGGCCGGTCTCGGCACCGTCAGTTCCAACATCGTTGAACGGCTTTTCGTCGAGTTCGCGGAGCAGGTCTCCTCGACGGGCTCGCTTGTCGGCTCCATGGATTCGACGGAGCGCTTGCTGACCAAGGTGCTCGGTGGCGACCGGGTCGGCGATATCATGGAGGAAATCCGTGGCCCCGCCGGACGGACCATGTGGGACAAGCTCGCCAATGTGAACGAGCAGGTTCTGGCGAACTATCTGAAGAACGAATATCCGCAGACCGTGGCCGTGATCCTCGGCAAGATCGGTCAGGCCCATGCTGGCAAGGTGCTGTCGATCCTGCCGGAAAACTTCGCGATGGAAGTGGTCATGCGGATGCTGCGCATGGAAGCGGTGAACAAGGATATCGAAAAGGACGTGGAGCGGGTGCTGCGTACCGAATTCATGTCCAACCTTGCCCGCACGAACCGGCGTGACAGCCATGAGATGATGGCGGAGATCTTCAACCATCTGGACCGGGCGACGGAATCCCGTTTTCTCTCGGCCCTGGAAGAGCGGAACAAGGACAGCGCGGAGAAAATCCGCGCGCTGATGTTCACCTTCGAGGATCTGTCCCGCATGGATCCGGCCGGTGTGCAGACGCTGCTCCGCGCGGTGGACAAGGACAAGCTGACCATTGCCCTCAAGGGCGCGTCGGAGGAGCTGAAGGATCTCTTCTTCTCCAACATGTCCGAACGTGCGGCGAAGCTGCTGCGCGAGGATATGCAGTCGCTCGGCCCGATGCGTCTGAAGGATGTGGAGGATGCGCAGACCGCGATGGTCACGGCGGCGAAGGATCTCTC
>NZ_CAXBDC010000169.1:0-5637 GCF_963974195.1 uncultured Nisaea sp. | reverse complement strand
TCCAGCTTCTCCCCCGATGCGCTCACCGGCATGGAGGCGAACCTGCGTTTCGCCGGGCCGGAGACCATGGAAACCAAGATTTTCGGACGCCTGACCGCCTGGCAGAACTGGATCTTCCAGCGCCCGAACGCGGTCGGTCCGGACGGTGCGCTCGGCCGTTACGGCACCGGCCGGCAGCCGGAATACGACATCAAGCGGGTCTGATCGCCCCAAACCCTCATCAAGAGGCTAGACCCGAAACAGAGAGGAGACGCGGATCATGAATGAAGTTCTGAACGTCAGCTATGACACCAAGATCCCGAACAACATCAACCTCTCCAGCGACCGCAAGGTTCTGAAGGCGCTGGAGCAGTGGCATCCGGGATATATCGACTGGTGGATGGATCAGGGGCCGGAAGGCTTCCAGACCTCCGATGTCTATCTCCGCACGGCTGTCAGCGTTGATCCCAAAGGCTGGGCAAAGTTCGATTATGTGAAGATGCCCGACTATCGCTGGGGCATCCTTCTCGCCCCGCAGGTCGAGAACCGGAAGATCGCCTTCGGCGAGCACAAGGGCGAGGATGTCTGGCACGAGATCCCGGGGGAATATCGCGCCATGCTGCGCCGCCTGGTGGTGATCCAGGGCGACACGGAACCGGCCTCGGTCGAGCAACAGCGCTTTCTCGGCACAACGGCGCCGTCCCTCTACGACATGCGCAACCTGTTCCAGGTGAATGTCGAGGAAGGCCGTCACCTCTGGGCCATGGTCTACCTGCTGCAGAAATATTTCGGCCGCGATGGCCGCGAGGAAGCGGGCGAGCTGCTGAACCGCCGTTCCGGCGATGACGACAAGCCGCGCATGCTGGGTGCTTTCAACGAATCCACCCCGGACTGGCTGTCCTTCTTCATGTTCACCTTCTTCACCGATCGTGACGGCAAGATGCAGCTCGAAAGTCTGGCCCAGTCCGGCTTCGACCCGCTGTCCCGGACCTGCCGCTTCATGCTGACCGAGGAAGCGCACCACATGTTCGTCGGCGAGACCGGCGTCGGCCGCACGGTGCAGCGCACCTGCGAGGCGATGCGGGAAGCCGGTATCGAGGATCCGTTCGAGATCGACAAGGTTCGCGCCCTCGGCGTGATCGACCTGCCGACCCTGCAGAAGAAGGCGAACCTGCACTTCTCGCTGTCCCTCGACCTGTTCGGCTCCGAGATCTCGACCAATGCGGCCAACGGCTACAATTCAGGCCTGAAGGGCCGTTTCCAGGAAGAGCGGATCGACGACGACCACCGCCTGGTGAACGACACCTATCCGGTGCTGAAGATGGTCGGCGGCGAGCTGAAGCTGGTGGACGAGCCGGCGCTGTCCGCCCTCAACATGCGCCTGCGTGACGATTACGTCCGGGATTGCCAGGGCGGCATCAACCGCTGGAACCGGATCATCAGCAAGGCCGGGATCAATTTTGAGATCACCCTGCCGAGCGTCGCCTTCCACCGCCATATCGGCGAGTTCCGCGATGTTCACACCACGCCGGAAGGTCAGGTGCTGAGCGATGCTGAATGGGGGGCGCGGCGCGATGAGTTCTTGCCGACCACCGGGGATGGGGACTATATCGCATCGCTGATGACGTCCGTGCGCGAGCCCGGCCAGTTCGCAGGGTGGATTTCCGCCCCGCGCGTCGGCATCGACAACAAGCCGGGCGACTTCGAGTACGTCAAGATTCACGATTGAGTTTTCCCCGGGACTCCTCCCTTAGAAGACTCGGGCTCACCCGGGCCGCCCTTTCGGCGGCCCGGGTTTTTTTGCGGATCGGACCGTGATTGAATTCTTGGCCCGCTATCCGCAACAATCCGTTCCGGATTGGATGGGCGGGCAAGGCACCGTGCCGTAGGAGCAATAGACGCAGCAGTCTCCATGCTTCGGCTTGAGGACGGCGCGACATCCCTTGCAGTCATAGAAGTACTGGCATGCATCGGTGGGCATCTGCTCTGTCTCGCGGTGACCGCATTCCGGGCAGGTGATGGTCGATTCTAAGATTGCCTGGGATGTATTCGCCGCCATAAGGCAACCCCCACGATCGAAATGAAAAAGACAAGAGCGGGTAGCAGAACGAGATCGAGATAGCCTGTAGCCCAGGATAATCCGATTGCTCCCATCAGAACGACAAGCACCGGAGTGAAGCAGCAGATTGCAGTCACAACGGTGCCAAGCGCGCCAATCTTCAATAGTCGCGTGTCCATGAAGTGATCATATCACCTCCGCGAACAGTTCCTGTTCACAAGAGCGTTGCGTGATTGGCGGAAAACCGGATCAGCGCTGTTCCTGCCGGTCTGAAAACCATCCCCGCGTCCGGTTCGCAAACGCGACCAGAGACAGCATCACCGGAACCTCCACCAGCACACCGACCACGGTGGCCAGCGCGGCGCCGGAATGCAGGCCGAACAGGCTGATGGCGACGGCGACGGCGAGCTCGAAGAAGTTCGAGGTGCCGATCAGAGCGCAGGGCGCGGCGACGTTGAACGGCACTTTCCAGACCTTCGCCCAGCCATAGGCGATGGCGAAGATGCCGTAGGATTGCAGGATCAGCGGCGCGGCGATCAGGGCGATGGTCAGCGGATGTTCCAGCACGGTCTGGCCCTGGAAGCCGAACAGCAGGACGACCGTTGCCAGCAGGCCAAGCACGGAGAAGGGTTTTACCCGGGCGGTGAAATCGTGGATCACCTGCTCGCCCGCAGCATGGTTCGCGGCCTTTGCCGTCAAGGCCCGCCGGGTCATGTATCCGGCGCCGAGCGGGATGACGACATAGAGCAGAACCGAGAGCAGCAGGGTTTCCCACGGCACGGTCAGTTCCGTCACGCCGAGCAGCAGGCCGCAGATCGGCGCGAAGGCGATGATCATGATCAGGTCGTTGATGGAAACCTGGACCAGCGTGTAGGTCGGATCGCCCTTGGTCAGGGTGGACCAGACGAAGACCATGGCCGTGCAGGGGGCGGCGCCGAGCAGGATCAGCCCGGCGATATATTGCTCCGCGTCGGCGGCTGAAATCAGTCCGTCATACAGATAGCGGAAGAACAGGATGCCGAGCGCCGCCATGGTGAAGGGCTTGACGATCCAGTTCACAACCAGGGTGATGACCAGCCCCTTGGGCCGGTCACCGATGCTTTTCAGGCTTTCGAAATCGACGGCCACCATCATCGGGTAGACCATCGCCCAGATCAGCACGGCGACGACGATATTGACCGAGGCATATTCCAGCCCGGCCAGCGCGGCGAACAGGCCCGGCGCCAGATTGCCGAGCATGATCCCCGCCGCGATGCAGAGCGCGACCCAGAGGGAAAGCCACTTTTCGAAGAACCCGATGCCGCCCGGCGCGGCCTGCGGGGCCGCTGTCTTGTCACTCATGCGTTATCGGGTCCTTCTGTTGGTTTTCAGGCGTTCTCGGGCGTCTTGGCGGTGCCCGCGATCTCGTCCAGCCGTTTCTGCAGGGCCAGCTTGTCGAGGCCCTGAAGCGGCAGATTGACGAAAATCTCGATCCGGGTGTTCAGCATCCGGAAGGCGTCGGCGAAAGCAAAGCGTTTTTCCGCCTCGGTGCCCTCGACCGCGACCGGATCGGGCACGCCCCAATGGGCCGTCATGGGCTGGCCCGGCCAGACCGGGCAGTCTTCCCTGGCGGTGTCCTCGCAGACCGTGAAGACGAAATCCATGGCCGGCGCGTCGGGGCCGGCATATTCGTCCCAGCTCTTCGACCGCAACGCGTCCAGAGCGTAGTTCTGGTATTTCAGGAAGTCGGCGGCATAGGGATGGATTTCGCCGCGCGGGGTGCTGCCGGCACTGAATGCCTTGAACCTGCCGGCCCCGGCGCGGTTCAGAATGGCTTCCGCCATAATGCTGCGGGCGGAGTTGCCCTTGCAGAGAAAAAGAACGTTGAAGATCCTGTCACCGGTCATTGCCCTGTCTCCGGAATGGTGCCGCAAAACGCGGCAGTCGTGGCGAGATCGCCGCAAATGTCCGGGTTCCCGTTACAGCAATCCTGTGTCAGGAATGTTAAAAGCTGCCGCATCGCGTCGATTTCGACCGAATAGAAGATGTTTCGATGCTGCCTCCTGGCCCGGACAAGGCCTGCCCGCTCCAGCTGCGCGACATGGAATGAGAGGCTGGACCGGGAGACGCCGACCTGCTCCGCCAGATCACCCGCCGAAATGCCGGATGGCCCCGCCTGCATCAGCCTGCGATAGACCTGAAGCCTCGATTCTTGTGCCAGCGCGCCAAGCGCGGTAATTGCGTCATGCTCATTCATTTCAACAATTCAAATATCATTGAAATGAGAATGTGTAAAATCTATTCTGCAGCTCACGCGCTGCCGGGCATGATGGTCGGGGCTGCGTGCGCATGATGGGAGAAGCAGATGGCCGTGCGTGTTGCGATCAATGGGTTTGGCAGGATGGGGCGCCTGGGCTTGCGGGCCTGGTGGGGCCGTGACGGCTATGAGATCGTCGCCATCAATGATCCGGGTTTCACGCCGGAAATGGCGGCGCACCTGCTTGAGTTCGATACGGTGCACCGGCGCTGGGACCGGCCCGTCGGCCATACCGGGAACACTATCCTGATCGACGGCCAAGAGATCCCGCTGACCGGTCATGCCTCCCCGGCGGAAAGCGGCTGGAGCGGGGACGATATCGATATCGTTCTGGAATGCAGTGGGCGCTTCAAGACCGGCGCGGCATTACAGCCCTATTACGACAAGGGCATTGCCAAGGTGATCGTCTCCGCCCCGGTCAAAGAAGCGGGCGCGCTCAACATCGTGATGGGCGTTAATGAGCATCTCTACGATCCGTCGAAGCATCATCTGCTGACGGCGGCCTCCTGTACGACGAACTGCCTCGCCCCGGTGGTGAAGGTGGTGCATGAGGGAATCGGCATCCGGCATGGCTCCATCACCACCATTCATGACGTGACCAACACCCAGACGATTGTCGACGGGCCGCACAAGGATCTGCGCCGGGCCCGTTCCGCCCTGAACGCACTGATCCCGACCAGCACCGGCTCGGCGACGGCGATCGGTATCATCTATCCGGAGCTCAAGGGCCGTCTCGACGGCCATGCGGTGCGGGTGCCGCTGCTTAACGCTTCGCTGACGGATTGTGTGTTCGAGCTGGAGCGGGAAAGTTCTGTTGAGGAGCTGAACGGGTTGTTCCGCGCGGCGGCGGATGGCCCGCTGGCCGGTATCCTCGGCTTCGAGGAGCGGCCGCTGGTCTCCACCGATTTCACTGACGATCCGCGCTCGGCCATCATCGACGGGCCGTCCACGATGGTGGTGAACGGCACGCAGGCGAAGATCTATGCCTGGTACGACAATGAATGGGGCTATGTGAACCGGATGATGGAGCTTGCCCGGCACGTGGCGGAACGGCTGTGACATCGGGAACAGCAAGCTCTCGCGACGGCCGGACCTATGCGTCCGTGACGGCGGCTTACTGGGCTTTCACCCTGACGGACGGCGCGCTGCGCATGCTGGTGCTGCTGCATTTCCACCAGCTCGGTTTCACCCCGCTCGATATCGCCTTCCTGTTCCTGCTCTATGAGGCGATGGGTGTGGTCACCAATTTCCTTGGCGGCTGGATCGGCGCGCGCTTCGGGTTGCGGATCACGCTTTTTGCCGG